>NZ_JBEYVX010000017.1:0-106540 GCF_040644195.1 Streptomyces sp. NPDC047014
ATCGCCGCCTGCAGCGCACAGATCGGGTCGATCTCGGTGATGACCACCCGCGCACCCTGACCGCGCAGCGACTCCGCACAGCCCTTGCCCACATCGCCGTAACCGAAGACCACGGCCACCTTGCCGCCGATCAGGACATCGGTGGCACGGTTGATGCCGTCGATCAGCGAGTGCCGGCAGCCGTACTTGTTGTCGAACTTCGACTTCGTCACCGCGTCGTTCACGTTGATCGCCGGGAACAGCAGCTCACCCGACTGCATCATCTCGTACAGACGGTGCACACCCGTGGTGGTCTCCTCCGTCACACCGCGGATGCCGGCGGCCAGGGCGGACCAGTCGAGGGTGGTCCTGCCGAGGAGTTCCAGGACGAGGGCCATCTCCTCGTTGTCGGCGGTGGAGGGGTCGGGGACCTGTCCGGCCTTCTGGTATTCGACGCCCTTGTGGACCAGGAGGGTGGCGTCGCCGCCGTCGTCGAGGATCATGTTGGGGCCGGCGTGGCCGGGCCAGGTCAGGGCCTGCTCGGTGCACCACCAGTACTCTTCCAGTGTCTCGCCCTTCCAGGCGAAGACGGGGATGCCGGCGGCGGCGATCGCGGCGGCCGCGTGGTCCTGGGTGGAGTAGATGTTGCAGGACACCCAGCGGACCTCGGCGCCGAGGGCGACCAGGGTCTCGATGAGGACGGCGGTCTGCACGGTCATGTGCAGGGAGCCGGTGATCCGGGCGCCGGCCAGCGGCTGCGCCTCGGCGTACTCACGGCGGATCGACATCAGACCGGGCATCTCGTGCTCGGCCAGGGTGATCTCCTTGCGGCCGAACGCGGCCAGGGAGAGATCGGCGACCTTGAAGTCCATGGGTTCTACTCCGTGTCGGTGGTGGCGTGGTGGTGAGTGGTGCTGGGGTTCAGGTTCTGATGGATCTCTAGAGTCGCGGTGGACTTGTTGAGGGTGATGTAGTGCAGGCCGGGTGCGCCTTCGGCGAGGAGGCGTGCGGACATGGCGGTGGCGTACTCGACACCGATGCGGTGTCCGTCGGCCGGGTTGTCCTTGGCCGCTTCGAGGCGCCGGGCGAGGTGGTCGGGGAAGCGGGCGTCGCTGAGTTCGGCGAAGCGGCGGATCTGGCGGAAATCGGTCGCCGGCATGATCTCGGGGATGACCGGGGTCAGGCAGCCCACCGCGTGGAGCCGGTCGCGCAGCCGCAGGTAGTCCTCGGGGTGGAAGAACATCTGGGTGATGGCGTAGTCGGCGCCGGCCCGGCATTTGGCGGCGAAGTGGCGGATGTCCTCGGTCCAGGACAGGGAGCGGGGGTGCCGTTCGGGGAAGGCGGCGACGCCGACGGTGAAGTCGCCCAGCCGGCGGATGAGGGTGACCAGTTCGTGGGCGTGGTCCAGGCCCTCGGGGTGGGCCGTCCACCTGCCTTTGGGGTCGCCGGGCGGGTCGCCGCGCAGGGCGAGGACGTCGCGGATGCCGGCGTCGGCGTACTGGCCGATGATGTGACGGAGTTCGGCGACGGAGTGGCCGACGGCGGTGAGGTGGGCGACGGGGCGCAGGGTGGTCTCGGTGGCGATGCGTTTGGTGACCTCGACGGTGCGGGTGCGGGAGGAGCCGCCGGCTCCGTAGGTGACGGAGACGAAGGAGGGGGCGAGGGCTTCGATGCGGCGGATGGCCGCCCACAGGGTGCGCTCGCCGGCGTCGGTCTTCGGGGGGAAGAACTCGAAGGAGAAGGTCCGCCTGCCCTGGGCCAGCAGTTCGCGGACGCCGGCCCGGGCGGGGGCGGGGGCCGGGGTGGTGGTGGGGTGGGGGGTGCGGGGGCGTTCGGCGGTGGCGGCCAGGGCAGCCGGCATGTCGGACTCCTTCCGGCTCGTCGCGGGAGCGCTCGGGATGGTGAATGGACTGAATTCAGCGGGCGTTGAAGTAGCTGGCTTCGGGGTGGTGCAGGACGATGGCGTCGGTGGACTGCTCGGGGTGGAGCTGGAACTCCTCGGAGAGCTCGACGCCGATGCGTTCGGGCCGCAGGAGGTCTGCGATCTTGGCGCGGTCCTCCAGGTCGGGGCAGGCGGGGTAGCCCAGGGAGTAGCGGCAGCCCTGGTACTCGGTGCGGAACATGCCGTCCATGCTCTGGGGGTCGAGGCCGCCGATCCCGAGGTCGGCGCGGACCCGGGAGTGCCAGTACTCGGCCAGGGCCTCGGCCAGCTGCACCGACAGGCCGTGGAGTTCCATGTACTCGCGGTAGGAGTCGGCGGCGAAGAGCCGTGCGGTCTCCTCCCCGATACGGCTGCCTACGGTGACCACCTGGAGGCCGACGACGTCGGTCTCGCCGGATTCGTCGGAGCGGAAGAAGTCCGCCAGGCACAGGCGGCCGCGGCTCTGGCGGGGGAAGGTGAACCGGGCGCGTTCGGAGCCGTTCTCCCCGAGGAGGATGAGGTCTTCGCCCTTGGACACGCAGGGGAAGTAGCCGTGGACGACGGCCGCTTCGAGGAGGCCGTCGGTGTGGAGGCGGTCCAGCCAGCCACGCAGCCGGGGCCGGCCGTCGGTGGCGATGGTGTCGGCGTCTTTCAGCCCCCACTGGCCCTTGAACAGGGCGGTCTCGTCCAGCCAGGTGGCGTAGTCCTTGAGGGGGATGCCCTTGATGACGCGGGTGCCCCAGAACGGCGGGGTGGGTACGGGGTTGTCGGCGGCGACGTCGGAGCGGCCCGCCGGGGCGGCTTCGGCCGTCTGGAGCAGCGGGCTGTCGCGGCGGGCGACGCGGCGCTGCTTGAGGGGCGGGAGTTCGGCGCCGGGGACGCCGCGTTTGACGGCGATGAGGGCGTCCATGAGGCGCAGGCCCTCGAAGGCGTCGCGGGCGTAGCGGACCTCGCCCTCGTAGATTTCGTGGAGGTCCTGTTCGACGTAGGCGCGGGTGAGGGCGGCGCCGCCCAGGATGACCGGGTAGTCGGCGGCGAGCTTGCGCTGGTTGAGCTCCTGCAGGTTCTCCTTCATGATCACCGTGGACTTGACCAGCAGGCCGGACATGCCGATGACGTCGGCCTTGTGCTCCTGGGCCGCTTCGACGATCGCGGAGACCGGCTGCTTGATGCCGATGTTGACCACGTTGTAGCCGTTGTTGGACAGGATGATGTCGACGAGGTTCTTGCCGATGTCGTGGACGTCGCCGCGGACGGTGGCGAGCACGATGGTGCCCTTGCCTTCGGCGTCGGTCTTCTCCATGTGCGGTTCGAGGTAGGCGACAGCCGTCTTCATGACCTCGGCCGACTGGAGCACGAACGGCAGCTGCATCTGCCCGGACCCGAAGAGCTCACCGACGACTTTCATGCCCTCCAGGAGGGTGTCGTTGACGATCTCCAGGGCGGGGCGGGTGGTGAGGGCTTCGTCGAGGTCGGCTTCGAGGCCGTTCTTCTCGCCGTCGATGATGCGGCGCTGGAGGCGTTCGTCGAGGGGCAGGGCGAGGAGTTCTTCGGCCCGGCCGGCCTTGAGGGATGTGGTGTTGACGCCTTCGAACAGGGCCATGAGCTTCTGGAGCGGGTCGTAGCCCTCACGACGCCGGTCGTAGACGAGGTCCAGGGCGGTGTCGACCTGCTCCTGGTCGAAGCGGGCGATCGGCAGGATCTTCGAGGCGTGCACGATCGCCGAATCCAGCCCCGCCTTCACGCACTCGTCGAGGAAGACCGAGTTCAGCAGCACGCGGGCGGCCGGGTTCAAGCCGAAGCTGATGTTCGACAGGCCCAGGGTGGTCTGCACGTCGGGGTGGCGGCGCTTGAGCTCGCGGATCGCCTCGATCGTGGCGATACCGTCCCCGCGGGACTCCTCCTGGCCGGTGCAGATGGTGAAGGTCAGGGTGTCGATGAGGATGTCCGACTCCTGGATGCCCCAGTTGCCGGTCAGGTCCTCGATGAGCCGCTCCGCGATCGCCACCTTGTGCTCGACCGTGCGGGCCTGGCCCTCCTCGTCGATGGTCAGCGCGATCAGCGCCGCACCGTGCTCCTGCGCCAGCCGGGTCACCTTCGCGAACCGCGACTCGGGGCCGTCGCCGTCCTCGTAGTTCACCGAGTTGATCACCGCACGCCCGCCGAGCTTCTCCAGCCCCGCCTGGATGACGGGGACCTCGGTCGAGTCCAGCACGATCGGCAGCGTCGAAGCGGTCGCGAAGCGGCCGGCCAGCTCCTGCATGTCCGCGACACCGTCACGGCCCACGTAGTCCACACACAGGTCCAGCATGTGCGCGCCCTCACGGATCTGGTCCCGCGCCATCTCCACACAGTCGTCCCAGCGCGCCTCCAGCATCGCCTCACGGAACTTCTTCGACCCGTTCGCGTTCGTCCGCTCACCGATCGCCATGTACGAGGTGTCCTGCCGGAACGGCACCGTCTGGTAGAGGGAGGCGGCGCCGGGTTCCGGGTGCGGGTCGCGGGGGCCGGGTGCACTCCCCCGTACGCGTTCGACGACGTGGCGCAGGTGCTCGGGGGTGGTGCCGCAGCAGCCGCCGACGAGGGAGAGGCCGTAGTCGCGGACGAAGCCCTGCTGGGCGTCGGCGAGTTCGGGGGCGCTGAGCGGGTAGTGGGCGCCGTCCTTGGTGAGGACGGGCAGGCCGGCGTTGGGCATGCAGGACAGCGGGATACGGGCGTTGCGGGCGAGGTAGCGCAGGTGCTCGCTCATCTCCGCCGGGCCCGTGGCGCAGTTGAGGCCGATCATGTCGATGCCCAGCGGCTCCAGCGCGGTCAGGGCGGCGCCGATCTCGGAGCCGAGGAGCATGGTGCCGGTGGTCTCGACGGTGACGGAGCAGATCAGCGGGACGTGCAGGCCGAGGGCGTCCATGGCGCGGCGGGCGCCGATGATGGAGGACTTCGTCTGCAGGAGGTCCTGGGTGGTCTCCACCAGCAGCGCGTCCGCGCCGCCGGTGAGGAGTCCTTCGGCGTTGATCTGGTAGGCGTCGCGGATCTGGGCGTAGGTGATGTGTCCGAGGGTGGGGAGCTTGGTTCCCGGTCCCATGGATCCGAGGACCCAGCGCTGTTGTCCCGTCGAGGTGGTGAACTCGTCGGCGACCTCGCGGGCGATGCGGGCGCCGGCTTCGGAGAGTTCGAAGTTGCGGTCGGGGATGTCGTATTCGGCGAGTGCGGCGTAGTTGGCGCCGAAGGTGTTGGTCTCGACGCAGTCCACGCCCACCGAGAAGTACGCCTCGTGGACGGAGCGGACGATGTCGGGGCGGGTGACGTTCAGGACCTCGTTGCAGCCTTCCAGCTGCTGGAAGTCCTCCAGGCTGGGGTCCTGTTCCTGAAGCATGGTGCCCATGGCGCCGTCGGCGACGACCACGCGGGTGGTGAGTGCTGCGCGGAGGGCGTCGGCGCGGGCCTGCGCGTGCGGTGTGTCCGTCGTGTGCGGTGTGTTGGTGGTCATGCCGGCGTCCCCAGCTTCGGTTCCAGCAGCCCGGCCGCGTGCTCCCCGTACACCGTGCGGAGGGTGTTCAGGAGCCGCTGGGGCTGGATCTCGTAGGACTGTGAGCCCACGGCGGCCAGGGCCAGGGCGGACATGGCGCAGCCGAGCTGGGCCGCGGTCCGCAGGGGCAGGTCCCAGCCGACGGCGGCGAGGAAGCCGGAGCGGAAGGCGTCTCCGACGCCGGTGGGGTCGGCGGCGTGGACGTCGGGGACGGCGGGGACGGTGAGGGTGGGGGTGTCCTTGGCGTCGATACGGACGCCCTGGGCGCCCAGGGTGGTGATCCAGGTGCCGACTTGGTCGAGGACCTGGCGGTGGTCCCAGCCGGTGCGTTCGCGCAGGAGGGCGGATTCGTATTCGTTGGTGAAGAGCCAGCGGGCGCCGGTGACGAGGGTGCGGACCTCGGCGCCGGTGAGGCGGGCGAGCTGCTGGGAGGGGTCGGCGGCGAAGGGGATGCCCAGTTCGCGGGCCTGTTCGGTGTGGCGGAGCATCGCGGCGGGGTCGTTGGGTGAGACGAGGACCAGGTCCAGGGGGGTGGCGGCGTGCAGGGCGTGGAGGTCGACGCGGGCGGCTTCGGCCATGGCGCCGGCGTAGAAGGAGGCGATCTGGTTGGAGTCCTGGTCGGTCATGCACATGAAGCGGGCGGTCTGGTGGTCGGCGGAGACGTGCACGGGAGCGGTGTCGACGCCGTGTTCCTTGAGCCAGACCTCGTACTCGGCGAAGTCGGGGCCGACGGCGCCGGCGAGGAGGGGTTCCATGCGGAGTCCGCCGAGGCCGTAGGCGATGTTGGCGGCGACTCCGCCGCGGCGGACTTCGAGGGTGTCGACGAGGAAGGACAGGGAGATGGTGTGCAGCTGGTCGGGGAGCAGCTGGTCGACGAACCGGCCGGGGAAGGCCATGAGGTGATCTGTGGCGATGGATCCGGTCACCGCGATACGCACGTGGACTCACTCCTGAGCTGGTCGGTCGGTCGGTCCGGTCTCGGTGGAAGGGGTGGTGCGGGGGTGGTGCGGGGGTGCTGGGGCCCGGCGGGGCGGCGGGTGGGGCCGGGTGGCCGGGCCCCGGCGGGGGTGGGGCTGGGGCGATGGTGACGCGGGGTGGTTATGCGCGGGTGGCGGCGGCCTTGAGGAGGTCGGCGCGGTCGGTGCGTTCCCAGGTGAAGTCGGGCAGCTCGCGGCCGAAGTGGCCGTAGGCGGCGGTCTGGGCGTAGATCGGGCGCAGCAGGTCCAGGTCGCGGATGATGGCGGCCGGGCGAAGGTCGAAGACCTCGGTGATGGCGTCGGTGATGCGGGTGATGTCGGTGGTCTCGGTGCCGAAGGTCTCGACGAAGAGGCCGACGGGCTCGGCCTTGCCGATGGCGTACGCGACCTGGACCTCGCAGCGGGCGGCGAGGCCGGCGGCGACGACGTTCTTGGCGACCCAGCGGGTGGCGTAGGCGGCGGAGCGGTCGACCTTGGAGGGGTCCTTGCCGGAGAAGGCGCCGCCGCCGTGGCGGGCCATGCCGCCGTAGGTGTCGATGATGATCTTGCGGCCGGTGAGGCCGGCGTCGCCCATGGGGCCGCCGATCTCGAAGCGGCCGGTGGGGTTGACCAGGAGGCGGTAGCCGTCGGTGTCGAGCTTGATGCCGTCGTCGGCGAGGCGGGCGAGGACGTGGTCGACGACGTGTTCCTTGATGTCGGGGGTCAGCAGGGCTTCGAGGTCGATGTCGGAGGCGTGCTGGGAGGAGACGACGACGGTGTCCAGGCGCAGGGCGCGGTGGCCGTCGTACTCGATGGTGACCTGGGTCTTTCCGTCGGGGCGCAGGTAGGGGAGGGTGCCGTTCTTGCGGACCTCGGACAGGCGGCGGGAGAGCCGGTGGGCGAGGTGGATGGGCAGGGGCATCAGTTCGGGGGTCTCGTCGGTGGCGTAGCCGAACATCAGGCCCTGGTCGCCGGCGCCCTGGCGGTCGAGTGCGTCGCCGTCCTCGCCGGTGGCGGCGCCTTCGACGCGCTGTTCGTAGGCGGTGTCGACGCCCTGGGCGATGTCCGGGGACTGGGAGCCGATGGAGACGGAGACTCCGCAGGAGGCTCCGTCGAAGCCCTTGGCGGAGGAGTCGTAGCCGATGTCGAGGATCTTGTCGCGGACGAGCTGGGCTATGGGGGCGTACGCCTGGGTGGTGACTTCGCCCGCGATGTGGACGAGGCCGGTGGTGATCAGGGTTTCGACGGCGACGCGGGAGGTGGGGTCCTGGGCGAGGAGGGCGTCGAGGATGGTGTCGCTGATCTGGTCGGCGATCTTGTCCGGGTGCCCCTCGGTCACGGATTCCGAGGTGAACAGACGACGGGACATGTCACTCCTGGTGGTGTGGGACGAAAGTGTCGGGTGGTACGGGTGGGTGGTGCGGGTGGGTGGTGCGGGGTGGTTCAGGGCCGGGCGGTGGTGGCCGCCGCGGTCCGCAGGGTCCGGGCGAGGGCCCGGACCGGGTCGGGGCCGCCGCGGGGGGCGGTGAGGGTGCCGGCGATCGCGACGCGGGGCGGGTACCAGCCGTGGGCGGCGATGCGTTCGGCGACTTCGCAGGCGAGGGAGCCGGCGCCGGAGAAGCCGCCCAGCAGGAGGGGTTCGCCGCGGGCGAGGGCGGGGCGGAGGGCGGCGAGCACGCTGCGGGCGTCGGCGGGCGGGGGCACGGTGGCCAGGGCCTGCGGGCCGGGGTAGGCGTCGGCGAGGGCGTCGTAGCAGCCGGGCGGGGCGCCGGGGGGTGGGAGCAGGCAGATGGTGCCGGTGCCGGTACGGGTGGCCGCGCGCAGGATGCGCAGGGTGCGGGCGGTGGTGGTGGCGGGGGTGGGGCGGATGGTGCGGGGCACGGGGAGGGCGGCGAGGAGGGCGAGGGCCTGGGCGACGGTGGCGTCGTGGCCGGCGGTGTCGGGCAGGGCGCGCAGCAGCAGGGCGGTCTGGGCGAGGGTTTCGGCGGCGTCGGTGTCGGTGATGCGGGTGCGGTCGTGGACGGCGGTGAGGACGAGTCCGCCTTCGGTGTCGTGGTGGGCGGTGAGGGTGTAGAGCAGCGGGGTGTGCGCGGCGATGGCTTCGGCGGGGTCGACGCGGATGCCTTCGGCGGCGAGCTCGGCGTGTACGGGGTCGTCGGCGGGGCCGAGGGGCGCCAGCGCCTCGAACCCGACGAGTGTCTCGGGCCGGGCCCCTTGGCGGGGGGCGGGGCCGGGGGCGCGGTGCGAGGCCGGGCCGGTCGCCTGGCGGGGGGCGTGGCCGCTGGCACGGTGCGAAGCCGTGCCGGGGGCTTGGCGGGCGGCCT
This sequence comes from Streptomyces sp. NPDC047014, assembly GCF_040644195.1. Taxonomy (NCBI): domain Bacteria; kingdom Bacillati; phylum Actinomycetota; class Actinomycetes; order Kitasatosporales; family Streptomycetaceae; genus Streptomyces; species Streptomyces sp. NPDC047014. The sequence goes on from NZ_JBEYVX010000017.1 coordinate 8,707, forward strand.
CGTGCGGGGCCTCGCCCGGGGCGCCGTACGGGTCCTGGCCGGGGGCCTCGTGCGGGTCCTGGCCGGGGGCGCCGTGGGGGCCCTCGCCGTGGGTGGCGTCGGTGCCGCCCGCGCGACGCGAGCCCGTACCGGGCGCCTGGCCGGGAGCCCTGTGCGGCCCCTGGCCGGGGGCGGAGTCGGCGCCGCCGATGCGGGCCGGACCCGTACCGGATCCTTCGCCGGGGGCGCCGTGCAGGTCCTCGCCGGGAGCGGACTCGGCGCCGCCGATGCGGGCCGGACCCGTACCGGGTCCCTCGCCGGGGGTGCCGCTGGCGAGGGCCGGGCCTGTACCGGGTCCTTGGCCAGGGGCAGTGGCCGGGGCGTTGGCGCAGTGCGGACCCGGGCCGGGGCACGGACGGGAGCCGGGGCTCGGGTGGGCCCCCGGGCTCGGGGCGCTGCCCGGGGGCAGGTCGAGGCCGGGCGCGGAGCCTGGGCCGGGGCACGGGGTGGTCTCGGCGCCGTGACCAGCGCCTGACTCCGGGGCGGTGGCGGCGCCCAAGTCCGTACGCGGGTCCGGGGAACTGGCTGCGCCCAGGTCGGTACGAGAGCACGGCTCGGCGCCGAGGGCCGGGTGGGGACCCGGGCCCGGGGCGGTACCGGGAGCCGAAGCCGGGCCGGGGCTCGGCTCGTTGGACGGCGCCGGGGCAGGAGTGGTGGCCGGACCCGGTCCGGGGCCCGAGGGCAGGTCGAGGCCGGGGCCGGGCGCCGAGTCTGGGCCGGGGCACGGGGTGATCTCGGCGCCGTGACGAGCGCCTGACTCCGGGGCGGTGGCGGCGCCCCGATCCGTGCGCGGGTCCGGGGAACCGGCTGCGGCCGCGTCGGTACGAGGGCAGGACTCGGCGCCGGAGGCCGTGTGGGTGCCCGGGCCCGGGGCGGTACCGGGAGCCGAAGCCGGGCCGGGGCTCGGCTCGTTGGACGGCGCTGGCGCAGGGGTGGCAGCCGGACCCGGGCCGGGGCCCGGGGCCGTGCCCGAGGGCAGGTCGGGGCCGGGCGTGGAGTTGGGGCCGGGGCACGGGGCGGCTTCGACGCCGTAACCAGCGCCTGACTCCGGGGCGGTGGCGGCGCCCCCATCCGTGCGCGGGTCCGGGGAACCGGCTGCGGCCGCGTCGGTGTGAGAGCACGGCTCGGCGCCGAGGGCCGGGTGGGGACCCGGGCCCGGGGCGGTACCGGGAGCCGAAGCCGGGCCGGGGCGAGGCTCGTTGGACGGGGCCGGGGCCGGGGCAGCAGACGCACCGGGGGCGGTGTCGGCGCCCAGGTCCACGCGGGGGTCCGGGGAACTGGCTGCGCCCGCGTCGGTGTGAGGGTGCGGCTCGGTGCCGGGGGCCGGGGCGGGGGGTGAGGACGGGAGCCATTCGTATGGGGAGGATTGGAGGGTTTGGGTGGTGAGGGTGGTGAGGAGGTGGGTGAGGGGGGTGGTGGGGGTGATGGGGGTGTGGAGGGGGAGGGTGTTGCGGAGGGGGCCGGGGAGGCGTTCGGCGCCGGGGAGGGGGATGCCGCGGCCGGAGACGGTGGTGGTGAAGGTGACGGCGGGGGCGTCGGGGGTGGCGCGGTGGAGTTGCAGGGCCCAGACGGCGTGCAGGGCGGTGCTTTCGGCGGCGCCTCGGGAGGCGGCCCAGGTGCGCAGGCGCAGGGCTTCGTAGGGGGTGAGGCGTTGGCGGTTGCGGCCGTGGCCGCGCGGGGGGTGGCCGGGGGCGGGGTGGGGCGGGTGGGGTGGGCCGGGCAGGCGGGCGGCGTCGGCGGGGGCGGCGGTGCGGGCCCAGTAGGCGCGGGCGGGTGCGGTGTCCTGGAGGGCGGTCCAGCGCAGGTGGTCGCGGATGTCGGGGCGGCGTTCGCTGCCGGCGGGGCGGCCGTCGGCGAGGTAGGCGCGGTGCAGGGTGCGGCGCAGCAGGCGGGCGCTCCAGCCGTCGAGGAGGGCCTGGTGGTAGGTCAGCAGGACGCGGTGGGTGGGGCCGTTCTCCTCCAGCAGGGCGATGCGCAGGGCGGTGCCGGGCCGGTGGAGGTCGAATTCCCGCATGCGTTCGCTGAGCAGGAGGGCGTGCCAGTCGGCGCTGCCGCGGGGGTGGCGTTGCAGCTGGGGGGTGGCGTGGGGGTGGACGGTGAGGTGGGGGCCGGTGCCGGGTGCGGGGGGTCTGGCCAGGGCGGTGCGCAGGACGGCTTCGGTGTCGTAGAGGGTCTGCCAGGCGGCGGTGAAGCGGCGGGTGTCCAGGGGGCCGTGCCAGCGCCAGTGGAGCTGTTCGATGTGCAGGGCGGCGCCGGGGTGGGTGAGGGCGTCGAGGAGCAGTTCGCGGCGGGGGTGCGGCAGGGGTGGCGGCCCGTCCGGCTCCGGTGCCGGTGCCGGTGCCGTGAGGAAGGAGGGGGCGGGGGCCGGGGGGTGGCCCGCCGCCGGGGTTCCGGTGAGGAGGTCGCAGAGGCGTCCGGCGGGGAACGGCGGCGGGGGCAGGGTGAGGGTGTGGTGGTGGGCGGTGTGCCGGTGCAGGGTGGGTGTGCACGGCGGGAGGAGGGCGAGGGCGGCGGTGAGGGCGGCGGGGGTGAGCCTGCCGTGGAGGTCGAGGGAGGTGGGAGGGCCGGGTGTGAGGACCGCGGTCATGGCCAGGGTGTCGGCCATCGGTTTCCCTCCTCTTCCCTTTCGGTGTTCTGGACGCATGAGGGGACTCGTGGGGGACACGGGCCGGACATGGTCTGTTGCCGAGGATTCTCGTGGCGGGTCCTCGGCCCGTCCTTGAGCGCGCGTCGAGCGCAGCTCCCCCGGGCCCGAACCCCTGCCCGGCCCCTGCCCATGACCCTGCCCCGGACCCGGCTCCCGCCCGGGCCCCTGCCTCGGCCTCGGTTCCGGCTCCGGGTCCGGCTCGCTCCCGCCCCCCCGGCCCCGGTGTGCAGCAGGGCTATCTGATGCGGAAGTTGGCCATCATGCCCATTGCGGAGTGGTCCAGCAGGTGGCAGTGGTAGACGTAGGTGCCGCGGTAGGTGTCGAAGGTGGCGTGGAGTTTGACCGTTTCGCCGGGGAAGAGGCGGACGGTGTCCTTGAGGCCGGCTTCGGCGGGGGTGACGGGGGCGCCGTTGCGTTCCAGGACGCGGAACTGCACCAGGTGCATGTGGAAGTTGTGCGGGGCGAGCTTGTTGGTGTTGGTGACGGTCCAGATCTCCGAGGTGCCGTGGGTGACGGTCTGGTCGATGCGCTGGGCGTCCCAGACCCGGCCGTCCATGAACCCCCGCGGTTCCTGGCGGCCGTCCTCGTCCATGCTGAGTACGACGGTGCGTTCGACGGTGGCCTTGGCCATGGGCGGCAGGGTGCGCAGCCGGTCGGGTATGCGGCTGGGGTCGGGGGCGGTGCGTACGACGTCGAAGCGCAGGACCTTGCCGACCTGTTCGGGGGTGCCGGGGCCCAGGGTGTTCTCCAGGACGATCTTCGTGCCGACGGGGTAGCGGGAGAAGTCGATGACGACGTCGGCGCGTTCGGCCGGGGAGAGGCCGACGGTGTCGGTGGTGAAGGGCCGCTCCAGCAGTCCGCCGTCGGTGCCGATCTGGGTGATCTGGCCGCCGTCGGCCAGGCGCAGCTGGAAGAAGCGCATGTTGGAGGAGTTCAGCAGCCGGAAGCGGTATTTGCGGGCGGCGACCTCCACGTAGGGGGTGGGGCGGCCGTTGGCGAGGAGGGTGGTGCGGCCGAAGACGTCGTCCATGACGTAGTGGAGCTGTCCGGCGTCGTCGAAGTGGGCGTCGCGCAGGGCGATGGGGATCTCGTACTGGCCGGCGGGCAGGGGCAGGGCGCGTTCGGTGTCGTCGGTGAGGAGGTAGGTGGCGGACAGGCCGCGGTAGACGTGTTCGGATTCCATGTGGTGGGCGTGGTCGTGGAACCACAGTCCGGCGGCGCTCTGCTGGTTGGGGTAGGTGTAGGTGCGGGAGGTGCCGGGGGCGAAGGTGTCCATGGGGGCGCCGTCGTTGTCCGGGGAGACGTTCCCGCCGTGGAGGTGGACGGCGACGGGCATGGTGAGCTGGTTGCGGTGGCGGATGACGACGCGCCGGCCGCTGCGGGCGCGCAGGACGGGGCCGGGGAAGTGGCCGTCGTAGGTGAGGACCTTGGTCTGGGTGCCGGGGATGATCTCGCGGGTGACTTCCTTGATGGTGACGGCGTAGGTGTCCTGGCCGCCGAGGGTGGAGACCGGTGAGAGCACCGGCGGGGACGGCATCCGGACGGTGAACGGCGGCGGGAGCGCCACCTTCGGACCACCCGCACCGCCCGGACCGCCCGCACCGGGGGCGGGGGCGGCCGGGGCGGAGTGGGCGGTGAGCAGCGGGGTGAGGCCGCCGGCGGTGAGGAGTCCGGCGCCGGTGGCGGCGAGGGCGCCGCCGAGCAGGCTGCGTCTGGTGACCATGGAAGTGTCCTCCTGGGAAGGCGGGTTGACGGGGTGCGGCCGCCCCGCCCCGGGGATGCGGGGCGGGCGGGTGCGGGTGGCGGGGCGGGCCCGGCACGGGTGGCGCGCGGCGAGTGCACCAGACGCGGCTTGCGGCGGGCTCGAGCCGGGATGGTGTGCGGGCGTCCGGCGTTGCGCGGGCCTTGCGGGGGCTGGGCCAGGCTCCTCGTGCGTACGTACGACCGCGTACGCGCGACCGTGCCGGCCCCGTCCGCGGGGGCGGCCTGCTGGGGGGAGGCGTCCGTGGACCGACGTGATCTGCGTGACTTACGCGACTGGCTGCCGCGCGCGCTGGAGGTGGCGGAGCGGTGGGGCGGGCAGTTCGGCCCGTACCGCGGCCATGAGGCGCACCGGGTGGACGGTGCGGTGTTCGGGGAGGCGTTCGAGCGGCTGGCCAAGCGGATGGACGACAACTATCCGTTCTTCCATCCGCGGTACGCCGGGCAGATGGTCAAGCCGCCGCATCCGGCGGCGGTGACCGGCTATCTGACGGCGATGCTGTTCAACCCGAACAACCATGCCGCCGAGGGCGGTCCGGCGACGACGCAGATGGAGCGGGAGGCGGTCGCCGCCCTGGCGGGGATGTTCGGGCTGGAGGCGCATGTCGGGCATCTGACGACGAGCGGGACGATGGCGAACCTGGAGGCCCTGTATGTGGCCCGGCAGGTGCATCCCGGCCGCGGGATCGCCTACAGCTCCGAGAGCCACTACACCCATGAGCGGATGTGCCGGGTGCTGGGCATGGAGGGCCACCGCGTGCCCGCCGACGGTGCCGGGCGGATCGATCTCGGGGCGCTGGAGGAGGTGCTGCGCGGCGGGCGGGTCGGCACGGTCGTGGTGACGACCGGGACCACCGGGCTGGGCGCGGTCGATCCGGTGCACGAGGTGCTGGCGCTGGCCCGCCGGTACGGGGTGCGGGTGCATGTGGACGCGGCGTACGGCGGGTTCTACGCGATCCTGGGCCGGGCCGGCGGGACGGCGGAGGACGGCGGGGGTGTGGATCCGGCGCCCTGGCGGGCGATCGCCTCCTGCGACTCGGTGGTGGTGGACCCGCACAAGCAGGGGCTGCAGCCGTACGGGTGCGGGGCGGTGCTGTTCCCCGATCCGCGGGCGGGCCGGCATTTCGCGCACGACTCGCCGTACACGTACTTCACCGACGCGGAGCTGCATCTGGGTGAGATCAGCCTGGAGTGCTCGCGGGCGGGTGCGGCGGCGGCCGCGCTGTGGCTGACCCTGCAGGTGCTGCCGCTGACCCCGGAGGGCTTCGGGCGGATCCTGTCGGCGAACCGGCGGGCCGCGCTGCGGTGGGCGGACCTGCTGGCCGCTTCCGGGGAGCTGGAGCTGTACCAGCGCCCGGACCTGGACATCGTGACGTATTTCCCGGTGACCGGCGACGGTGCGCTGTCCTCGATCGACGCGGCCTCGCAGCGGCTGCTGCGGGCGGGGATGGACGCGCAGAGCGATCCGGTGTTCGTCAGTGTGCTGCGGGCGGACGCGGAGGCGTTCGTACGGCGTCATCCGCGGGTGGTGCGGGACGCGGACGCGGCGCGGGTGGTGCGCAGTGTGCTGATCAAGCCGGAGTTCGAGGACTTCCTGCCGGTGCTGCACGCGCGGCTGGAGGAACTCGCCGCGCACGGCCGCCGCACCACGGCGTGACCGCGCCCGCTCCCCCGCTCCCCCGCTGCCCCGCTCCCCCCTGCCTTCTTCTCTTCTTCGCTTCTTCTCTCCCCTGCTCGTTCTTCTTCCGACCGGAGGCTTGTCTTGTCCGCACTTTCTTCTGTGAACCGGCTGGGTCCCTCGGCTGTGGCCCGTCTTTCGGGGCTGCTGGCCACGTCCTTCCAGCAGGACGCGCTGACGCGCTGGATGATCCCCGACGAGCGGCGGCGGGCGGAGCTGCTGCCCGGCTTCTTCCGGGTGTTCGTGGAGCTGTCCGCCGCGCACGGCGGGGTGTTCACCGCCGGGGACGGTGAGGCGGTGCTGCTGTTCCTGCCCGCCGGTGCCGAGCCGGACGAGGCGGCCGTGGACGCGGCGCTGTCGCGGGTGCTGGGTGAGCACGCGGAGGCGATGCGTACGATCGCAGCCCTCCAGGCGGCACGGCATCCGGCGGGGCGGCCGCACTACTACGTCTCCTTCGGGGCGGTGAGCGCGGGCCGCCGGCAGGCCGGTCTGATGTCGGGGCTGCTGTCGCGGATGCTGGACCGCGCGGACGCCGAGGGCGTGGGGGCGTACGTGGAGGCCAGCTCCCCCGGTGGTGAGGCCGCCAGCCGGCGGGTGGGCTTCGAGCGGTTCGGCTGCGATCTGGTCCTGCCCGGTGACGGGCCCGTCCTGCGACCCATGTGGAGGGACCCCCGATGAGGGGAGACGATCTGATCCAGTCGTGGACCGCCGGGGAGATCGCCCGCGGTCAGGCGCCGGCGGCGGCTCTGGGGCCGCTGGGCGAGGTGCTGGCGTGGAGCCGTGAGTTCCTGGTCTCCAGCCATCCTGAGCTGGGGCGCAGCGGTCCGGTGTGCCCGTACACGCAGCCTTCGCTGCGCAAGGAGCTGTTCCATCTGGCGCTGCCGTCGGCGGGCTGTGAGGACCTGGCGTCGGCGGTGGACTCGCTGCGGACCCGGCACGCGGTGCTGTCGGCGCCGCTGTCGGAGCAGGACCGGGAGCTGCTGACGATCCTGCTGGTGCTGCCGGGGTTCGATCCGACGGATTCGGTGGAGCTCGATGAGCTGCAGCGCAAGGCGAAGGACGAGTTCGTGGCGGAGGGGCTGATGATCGGTCAGTTCCATCCGGTGTGTGCGGAGCCGGGCCTGTACAACGAGGCGTTCCGGCCGTTGCGGGCGCCGGTGCCGTTGCTGGCGGTCCGCAAGCTGCTGGTGTTCGACCTGCCGTTCCTGGTGGGTGACGACGCGCATATGGATCACTATCTGCAGCGGTTCGCGCCGGGGTTGCCGGCGCGGGTGCGTGATCAGCTGGTGAGCCGGGTGGTGGCGGCCTGATCCGTCCGCCCCCCCGGGTCCGGGGAAATGCGTTCCGCGCCGGCAGCCTGGGGCTGCCGGCGCGGACTGCTGTGCGCTCAGGGGTGGTTCAGGGGGTGAGGAGGGTGTCGAGGAAGTCCAGGACGCGCTGGTGGTAGGTGGCGGCGGTGTGGCCGAGGCTGATGTTGTGGCCGGAGGCGGGCAGGTGGTCGACGGTGACGGCGGGGCTGCCGGTCAGGCGGGCGGTCATGGCGGCGACGGTGTGGTCGGTGAGGTGCCACCAGGCTTCGTGTTCGGCGAAGGTCAGGCGTACGGGGATCCGCACGCGGGGGGCGAGGTCAGCGTACTGGGCGGGCCAGCGCAGGGTCTCGGCGGCTTCGCGGGGCGGGGTGGGGGCCAGGAGGGTGCGGCTGGCCTGGAAGGTGCCGGGCGGGTAGAGGTGCAGGGGGCCCCAGTTGAGGCGGGTGGCGCCGGCGCCGAGGGTGGAGGGGAAGTGCAGGGCCTCGGGGTTGTAGTGGTGGCCGACCCCTGAGGCGTCGACGCCCAGCAGGGGGACGGCGCCGCTGGTGGCGGCGGTGTGGAGGGCGACCTTGCCGCCGTCGGAGTGGCCCAGGAGCAGGATGCCGGCGCCGGTGTCGTACTGGGCGCTGTGTTCCTTGAGGGCGGCGTGGAGGGTTTCGGCCTGGCCGGGCAGGTCCTGGCCGTCGGGCAGCTGGTGGGCGGAGTGGCCGTAGCCGGGGCGGTCGACGGCCAGGACGGCGTGGCCGGCGGCGGTGGCCAGGGGGATGAAGGTGTTCCAGTAGGCGGCGCGCATGCCGCGGCCGTGGATGGCCAGGACGGTGGCGCGCGGTGTGGCCCGGTCGGGGAGGGCGAGGAGGGCGGAGAGTTCGATGCCGGCGGCGTTGAGGGTGCAGGGCCGGGCGGCGGTGGTGGGTGGGGTCATCGCAGGGCCAGCCCTTTCCGTGCGCCGGTCATGGCGTCCACCCAGGCTTCGGGTGAGCCGGTGCGCAGCAGTGAGGTGCCCACCAGGAGGCCGCCGAAGCCGGCGTCGAGGAGGGCGGCGGCGGTGGCGGGGGTGTCGATGGCGCTGGCGCTGACGGGGCAGGCGGCGCCGGCGGCGCGGACGGCGGGCAGCAGGTCCAGGGAGCGGCCGAGGTCGCCGGTGTCGCGTTCGCGGGTCTTGATGTCCTTGTTGTTGACGGCGATCACGCATTCCTGGGGGTGGTGGACGGCTTCGAGTTCGTTCTCGCCGGTGATCTCGACGAAGGGGGTGAGGCCGGCCAGGAGGCATTCGGTGACCAGGGTGCGCATGCTGGAGGCGGGCAGCAGGGCGGCGGTGAGCAGGACGGCGGAGGCGCCCAGTTCCCGGGCGGTGCGGATCTGGTCCTTTCTGGTGATGAAGTCCTTCTGCAGCAGTGGCAGGGGGGTCAGGGCGGCGACGTCGCGCAGCAGGGCGGGTGAGCCGCCGAACCAGCGGCCGGTGACGACGGAGATGCAGGGGGCGCCGGCTCTTTCGTAGGCGCCGACGATGGCGGCGGGGGTGCGGCCGCCGAGCATGTCGTAGCCGTGGGCGTCGCGTCGTTTGACTTCCATGACCACGGGGGTCGGGGAGGCGCGGAGGGCCTCGAGAAAAGGGAAGCCGGTCCGGTGGGGTGTGGTCATCGCGAGGGCTCCAGCTCAGGGTCGGCGGCGGGGACGGCAGCGGGTCCGGGTCCGGGTCCGGGGGTGGTGGTGGTGCGCCAGGCGCGGGCCAGGGCGGCGATCTGCGGGACGGCGAAGGCTCCGGTGTGCGGGGAGCGGGCGGCGGTGTCGACGTCGATGCCGCGGAATCCGGGGTGGGTGACGATGTCGTCGTAGGCGGGCCGGGAGTGGGGGGTGATGCCTCCGGCGAGGAGGAAGGGGCGGGTCAGGCGGGGCAGGAGGGGGGTGAGGCGGGCGGGGTCGAGGGCGGCGCCGGTGCTGCCGATGCGGCCGTCGCCGGTGGCGGTGTCCAGGAGGAACAGGTCGGTGCCGGCGCGGCCGTAGGCGCCGATGAGGGGGCGTTCGACGCAGTGGCCGTCCTGCTGGACGTGGAGGACCTTGACGATGCCGGTCTCGGCGGGGAGGGCTTCGCGCAGGGCGCGTACGGCGGCGGGGGGCTGGTAGGCGTGGAGCTGGACCCAGCCGGCGCCGGTGGCGCGTACGAGGGCGGTGAGGTGGCGGGGGTCGGAGAGGAAGGTGACCAGGACGGGCAGGAGGCCGGCGGAGCGGGCCGCCGCCGCGAGGGCGGCGAGCCCGTCCTGGTCCAGTTCCGAGGGGCCGCCGGGGATACCGTGCCAGAGGCCGACGCAGTCGGCCCCGGCGGCCGCCGCCGCTTCGATGTCGTGCGGGGCGGTGGCCCCGCAGACCTTCAGCAGCGTCCGGGACAGCGGGCGGGGCGTGCTCACTTGCCCAGTCCCAGGGTGGAGGCGATGCGGTTGTACTGGATTTCGTTGGTGCCGGAGTAGATGGTGCCTCCGACGGCGTTGCGGACGTCCTGTTCGAGGCCGAGTTCGGCCATGTAGCCGTGGCCGCCGAAGATCTGGACGGCGGTGAGGCTGGTGGCGAGGTTGCTCTCGCTGGTGACGAGTTTGGAGATGGCCAGGTCGGTGGTGATGTTCTCGCCGGCCTGGAGTTTCTCTCCGGTGTCGTAGAGCCATTTGCGGGCGGTTTCCAGCTGGATCTTCGTGTCGACGATCTTGTTGGCGATCGTCTGGTACGAACCGATCGCCTTCCCGAAGGAGGTGCGGGTCTTGGCGTAGTCGACACAGCGGTCCAGGCGGTGCTGCATCTCCCCGACGTTGACGATGAAGGAGAGGAGGATCTCCCGTTTCATGACGTAGTCCAGGACCAGCAGGCCGCCGCCGACGCGGCCCAGGACGGCGGTGCGGGGGACGCGTACGTCGTCGAAGAACAGTTCGCTCAGCGGTGAGGTGCGCAGTCCCATCTTCTTGAGGGGTTTCCCGGCGGTCAGGCCGGGGGTGTCGCGGTCGACGAGGAAGGCGGTGGTGCCCAGGGGTCCGCCGTCGGGGTGGGTGCGGGCGTAGACGACGATGACGTCGGCTATGGGGCCGTTGCTGACGAAGACCTTGCTGCCGTTGATGACGAAGTCGTCGCCGTCGCGGACGGCGCGGGTGGTCATGGCCATGGCGTCGGAGCCGCCTTCGGCCTCGGTGATGGCGTGGGCGCCGATGGCCTCGCCGGAGCAGATGTGGGGCAGGTAGCGCTCCTTCTGCTCGATGGTGCCGAACTGCTGGAGGGGGATGCCGGTGGAGCAGATGGAGGTGGTGATGCAGAAGCTGAGGCCGGCGTCGCGGTTGTACTCCCCCAGGCCCTCCAGGACGTACATGGTGGTCAGGAGGGACTGCCCGAGACCTCCGTGGTCCTCGTCGAAGGGCAGGCCCAGGATTCCGGTCTTCTGGACGAGTTTCCACTTGTCGTGGGAGAAGGCGCTCTGGGCGTCGAGCTCGATGTGGTCGGCGCTGAGTGCGTCTCCCCAGCGTTCCAGACCTTCGCGCAGGTCTGCCTGGTCGGCGTTCCATCGGATCACGAGGGACCCCTTTTGTTCGGATGCGGTGGTGGTGCGGGTGTGGGTGGGTCGCGGCGGGCGGCTAGTAGGCGGAGGAGGTGTGGGCGTCGAGGCTGTGGACCTCGTCGCCGCGCAGGGCGGGTGAGAAGACGCAGACCAGGCGCAGGTCCTCGTGGGGGCTGGCGACGAGGTAGTGGGCGTCGTGCTGGTCGAGGGCGTACATCCGGCCCGGGACGATCTCGTGGGAGGTGCCGTCGAGTTCGATGACCTCGCCGGAGCCCTCGATGCAGTAGCAGGCTTCGAGGTGGTTGACGTACTCCAGGCGGGACTTGGTGCCGGCCAGGACGGTGGTGTCGGTGAGCGAGTAGCCCAGGCCGTCCTCGGCGAGGAGGAAGCGGCGGCTGAGGCCGTTGCCCCACTCGACGGTCTTCACGGACTCGATGTCGCGAACGATCATGGCTGTCTCCCGGTGGGTTCGGTGTCTCGGTGTGTGTGGTGGGTGGTGCGGTGCTCTCTTTCGCGCCCGGTGTCAGGCGGTGTGGTGCGCTGGTGCGGGCAGGACCTGGCGGACGAAGGTCCGCAGGGCCTCGGTGACGTCGGTGCCGCTGTGGTGGGCGTGTTCGACGGCGGCGACCGCGGCGGAGCCGATGATCGCGGCGTCCGCGCCGGCCGCGCCGACGGCTTCGACGTCCTGCCGTGTGCTGACCCCGAAGCCGACGGCGATCGGGGAGTCGGTGTGGGCCCGCAGGGCGGTGACGGTGCGGGCCAGGGCGGCGTGGCCGGTGGCGGGGGCGGTGCCGCTGCGTCCGTAGTGGGCGACGAGGTAGAGGTAGGCGGTGGCTTCGGTGGCGGCCTGGGCCTGGGTGGGGGGCGGGCTGCTGGTGTAGCAGGTGGTGACGAGGGGCAGTCCGGCGGTGGTGGCCGCGTCCCGGTAGGTCTGGCGCAGCCGTGGGGGCAGGGCGTGGACGAGGAGTCCGTCGGCGCCGGCGGCGGCGATCTCGCGGGTGGTGGTGGCGGGGTCGCGGTGTTTGAGGGTGTGGCTCCAGTCGGCGAGCAGGGCGATCCGCAGCCGGTGCAGGCGGGGCCGGACGGCGGCGAGGGTGGCGAGTACGTCGTCCAGGCCGGCGGCGGCGGTGTCCAGGGCGCGGCGGGCGGAGCGGCGGATGACGGGGCCGTCGGTGACGGAGTCGGGGAAGGGGACGGCCAGTTCGAGGCAGTCGACGCCTTCTTCGTCGAGCATGGGCAGCAGTTCGTGCAGGGCGGGCAGGGGCGGGTCGCCGGCGTTGAGGAAGAGGGCGAGCCCGGGCGGGGTGCCGGGCCGCCGGGTGGGGAAGAACGGCGCCGGGGCGGCTGTGCCCTGGGTGGCGGTGGCGGCCGGGCCCTGGGCGGCCGGCGTGGCGGTGGTGGGGTCAGGCATGGGTCACCGCCAGGGGGCGGGGGGTGGTGGTGAGGCGGTGGGCGAGGTCGGCGGCGGCGCCGCAGTGGATGGCGTCCTCGGCGACGGCGACGGCGGAGGGCCAGTCGCGGCGGGCGCCGGAGGCGACGATGAGGGCGGCGGCGCCGAGGCAGACGGTACGGGTGGCGACGCGGCCGGCGGTGCCGGCCAGGACGGTGCGGAAGTGCGGGACGGCGGTGGCGGTGTCGGCGGGCCGCAGGTCGGCGAAGGAGCCGTCGCCGGGGGTGAGTTCGCCGGGGCGGATGATGCGGGTGAGGCTGTTGGGGCCGTGGATGGTGTTGGTGGCGAAGGGCAGCAGTTCGTCGGCTCCGGTGTCGTTGCTGGTGAGCCAGATGCGGCGGCCGGTGGTGGTGGCGGCGAGGTGGCGCAGGGTGTCCAGGGGGGCGGCGGCGGAGACTCCGGTGATCTGGGCGGTGACGGGCAGGTCGGCGAGGAAGGGGCCGAGGGCGTTGAGGAACCGGCCGAAGGGTTTGAGGCTGTCGGGGACCACGGTGCGGGCCAGGCGGGTCAGCTGGGCGGGGTAGACGTAGGGGCCGGCGAAGGCGATGCCGTGGGCGGCGAGGGTGTCCTCGGTGTGGGTGTGGGAGGTGGTGAGACGGACACCGAGCCGTTCCAGCAGGTCGACGGAGCCGAGGGAGCTGGTGTAGGCGCGGGAGCCGGTTTTGACGACCTTGACCCCGGCCGCCGCGGCGACGAACGCCGCGGCGGTGGAGATGTTGAAGGTGCGGGGGCCGCCGCCGGTGCCGACGACGTTCACGGTGCCCTCCCAGCCGGTCGCCGCCGGGGGTGCCGGCCGGCGTTCGGCGAGCGAGTCCAGCAGGGGGCGCAGGGTCCGGTGGTCGGGGAGGCGGCTGGTCAGGGCGGCGAGCAGGGCGAGGACTTCGGCCCTGTCGAGGGTTCCTTCGCCGAGCTGGTCCCACCAGGACCGCCAGGTGTCGCGTTCGACCGGGGCCCGCTGTTCGAGCAGGCCGGTGAGTGCGTCGTGCACGGTCGGTCTCCGTCTCGTCGTGCGTCGGGGTGGGGTCAGGCGGCCGCGGTGCGGCGGGAGGCGGTGATGAAGGCGTCGATGGAGCGGACGCTGCGGAAGTTGTCGGGGTCGAGGTCGGCGTCGCCGATGGCGAGCTCGAAGCGGTCCTCGACCCAGGCGATGAGCTTGAGGACGCCGAGGCTGTCGATGACGCCGTCGTTGAGGAGGTCGTGGTCGGTGGCGAGCTCGGCGGCGGAGGTGCCGGGCAGGAACTCGGTGATGACGAAGTTCTTGATGGTGTCGACGTTGCTCATGAGCGGATTCCTTCGGCGAGAGGTGCGGCGGCGGGTGCCGGCGCGGGAACGGGTGTCGTGGGTGCGGTCGGGACCGCGCTGGGTGTGGTGCCGGGTGTGGTGCCGAGCCGGTCGAGGGCCTTGCGGTCGACTTTTCCGGTGGCCGTCCGGGGCAGCGGCTCGTCGGTGAGGGTCAGTTGGTGGGGTACGGCGGCCCTGGGCAGGTGGCGGGCGCAGTGGGTGCGCAGTTGCAGGGCGGTGAGGGGGGAGCCGGGGGCGCGGTGGACCGCGGCGAGGAGTCTTTTGCCGGCGATCGGGTCGGGCAGGGCCGTCACGCCGGCTTCGAGGACGTCGGGGTGCTCGTGCAGGACCCGTTCGATCTCGGCGGTGTTGACGGCGACGCCGCGGACCTTGACCTGGAAGTCGGTGCGGCCGGTCAGGTGCAGGGTGCCGGCGGCGTCGCGGCGTACGAGGTCGCCGGTGCGGAACCAGCGGCGGTCGTCGAGGCCGAGGGGGTGGCCGGTGAACTTGTCGGCGTGGCGGGTGCGGTCGAGGTAGCCGCGGGTCTGGAAGGGGGTGGAGACGTACAGTTCGCCGCTGCCGGGGCCTTCGACGGGGGTGCGGGTGTCGGGGTCGAGGAGGAGGGCGCGGACGCCGGGCAGGGGGCGGCCGATGGGGACGGGGGTGGTGGTGCGGGCGGGGTCGACCTCGTGGAGGAAGCTGTCGTTGGTCTCGGTGCATCCGTAGATGTTGTGGATGCGGGCGTGGGGGAAGAGCTGGGGCAGGGCGGCCAGGGTGCGGTCGGTGACGGCGTCGCCGGTGAACATGACGTGGCTGACGCGGGGGAAGGTGTCGCCGGTCTTGGCGGCGGCGTCCTGCAGGAGGCCGAAGGCCATGGGGACGGCCTGGACGACGTCGACGTCGTGGCGCAGGACCAGGTCGCGCAGGTGGCGGCCGTGGGCGGCGAGGGCGGGGTCGACGAGGACGACGCGGGCGCCGCGGGCGAGGCTGGTCCAGACGTCCAGCAGGCACAGGTCGAAGTTGAGGGGGGCGTAGTTCAGGACGGTGCGTCCGGGGCCGATGGTGAAGGCGTGGGCGGCCCAGCGGGTGAAGCGGTCCACGGCGTCCAGGCCCAGCGGGACGATCTTGGGGAGGCTGGTGGAGCCGGAGGTGGTGAGCATCAGCGCCACCTCGGCGGCCTCGTCGGCGGGCAGGGGCATGGCCGCGGTGTGCGGGCTGGGGGTGACGCGGGCGCGGTGGCCGCCGGGGGCCAGGACGTGGGCGCAGCCGGCCTGGGCGAAGAGGTCGGCCAGGAGAGTGTCGGCCAAGGCCGGGGAGGGCAGGAGCAGCGGGCGGTGGGCGAGGAGGCAGGCCAGGACGAGGGCGACGGTGGCGGGGGACTTGTCGGCGAGGACACCGACGGGCTCGCCGGGGGCGAGGTCCAGGCGTGCGAGGCGGTCGCGTTCGCGGCCGGCCTGTTCGTACAGCTCGCGGTAGGTGGTCTCCTGGCCGTTGAAGAGCAGGGCGGTGGCGTCGGGGCGGTCGCGGACCTGGGTGAGGAAGCCGCCGAGGAGCCCGAGCTCGACCGCCGGCACGGTCTGCGCGGTGGTGGGGTGTGGGGTCATCGGGGGGCTCCGTCGGCGGGGGCGGCGAGTTCGATCCAGCCGGACTTCACCGCGGCGCCCTGCGGGGTCTTGCAGGTGAAGCGGACCAGGCGGGCGCCGGCGTCGGGCTGCAGGACGATCTCCAGCGGGGTGCCGGGGGCGACGGGGGCGGAGAAGCGGCAGCCGAGGCCGCGGACGCGGGCGGAGTCGCCGCCGGCGAAGCGGTCGACGGCCTCCTCGACGGCGAGGGCGACCACGCTCATGCCGTGCGCGATGACGGTGTCGAAGCCGGCGGCGCGGGCGGCGCTCTCGTCGAGGTGGATGGGGTTGAGGTCGCCGGAGGCGTGGGCGTAGGAGCTGATGGAGTCGCCGGTGAGCTCGTGGACGGCGCTGTGGGGGGTGCCGGTGCCCTGCGGGGCGGGGGCGGGGGCGGCGCCGGTGATGTCGCCGAAGGGTTCCAGCAGGACGGCGCCGACCAGCAGGGCGGAGATGAGGAGTTCCGCGAAGGGGGCGGGGCCGTCCTCGCCGGTGAGGCGGACCCGCAGGGCGATGCGGGCGCCGCGCGGTTCCTTGCGGATGCCGGCCACCTCCAGCCCTACGGTGACCTGTTCGCCGGGGCGGACCGGGCGCAGGGTGCGGATGTCCTGGCCGAGGTGGACCACGGAGACCGGGCCGGGTTCGGCGGCGGTCAGGGCGGCGACGGTCTGTTCGGCGACGGTGTGGGCGAGGACGAAGGTGTGGACGGGGGACGCCTGGCCGGGGCGGGCGGCGGGCAGTCCGGCGCGGGCGGCGGCCCGGTAGTCGGTGATCTGGGGTTCGGTGACGGTCAGGGTGCGGGTGGGGGCGGGGAGGGCGAGGGTGGTCATACCGGCGTCACCACCAGGGAGGAGTTGTGGCCGCCGAACCCGAAGGAGTTCGTGATCGCGGGTCCCGGGCGCACGGCGCGGGGTCGGCCGTGGACGACGTCGAGGTCCATTCCTGGCTCCTGCTGTTCGTGGTTGGCGGTGGGCGGCACCTCGCAGTGGCGCATGGCCTGCACGGTGGCGATGAGTTCGACGGCTCCGGCGGCGCCGATGAGGTGGCCGATGACCGATTTGGGTGCGGTGACGGGCGGCTGGGCGGTGCCGAACACCTTGGTGAGGGCGGCGGCTTCGGAGCGGTCGTTGTAGGGGGTGGAGGTGCCGTGGGCGTTGACGTGGACGATGTCGGCGGGGTCCAGGCCGGCGTCGGCGATCGCTGCGGTCATGGCGGCGGCGGCGCCGGCTCCGTCGGGCAGCGGCATCGCCAGGTGGTGGGCGTCGGCGGTGGCGGCGTATCCGGCGACCAGGCCGTAGGTGGCCGCGCCGCGGGCGCGAGCGTCGGCGAGGCGTTCCAGGACGACGAAGCCGGCGCCCTCCCCCATCACGAAGCCGTCGCGGTCCTTGTCGAAGGGGCGGGAGGCGTGTTCGGGGTCGTCGTTGCGGAAGGAGACCGCGCTGAGGTTGCCGAAGCCGGCCAGGGTGACGGGGGTGAGGGTGTGTTCGGTGCCGCCGGCGATGACCAGGTCGGCGCGGCCGGTCTGCAGCAGCATCAGGGCGTGGCCGATGGCGTCGGCGCCGCTGGCGCAGGTGTTGGCGACGGTCAGGGCCGGTCCGGTCCAGCCCAGGCGGATGGCGATGTGGGCGGCGGCGGCGTTGGGCATGGTCATCAGCGGCATCAGCGGGTTGACGCGGGCGGGTCCGCCTTCGGTGAAGTGCGCGGACTCCAGGTCGCTGGTGGCGCGGCCGCCGACGGCGTTGCCGACGACGATGGCGGTGCGGCCGGGTTCGGCGGTGGGTGAGCCGGCGTCGGCGTGGGCGGCGAGGGCCGCGGCGGTGCCGTAGTGGGCGAAGGGGTCCATCCGGCGGGCTTCCTTGGCGGGGAGCAGTCCGGTGAGGCTCTCCAGGCCGCGGACGCGGCAGCCGATGCGTACGCGGTGGCGGCTGAGGTCGATGTGGGTGAGCGCGGCGGCGGTGGAGCGGCCGGTGCGCAGTGTGTGCCACAGCTCGTCCGGGGTGCATCCGCCGGGGGTGACCACGCCCATGCCGGTGATGGCGACGGGCGGTTGTGCCGAGCTGCCCCTGGACGGTCCAGGCATGTCTGCTCCCTTGGGCGTGCCGGGTGGAGGTACGGGGGTGGTACGCGTGGTGGCGGGGGTGCGCGGGTGGTGCGCGTGGTGGCGGGGGTGCGGGGTCAGATGATGTGGCACTCGCGGGCGGAGGTGATGAGGGCCTCGGCGGCGAAGGTGAGGTCGGCGGTGGTGTGGGCGGCGGTGATGGCGATCCGCAGCCGGGCCAGGTCGTTGGGGACGGCCGGGGTGACCACGGGCAGTCCGATCGCGCCGTTCCTGCGGTAGGCGGTGGCCAGGTCGTAGGCGGACTCGTCGGAGCCGGCGATGACGGGGACGACGGCGGTCTCGCTGTCGACGGTGCTGATGCCGGCGTCGTTGAGCAGGCCGCGGAAACGGGCGGACTCGCGCTGGATGAAGCGCACGCGCTCCGGTTCGCGCTGCATGATCCGCAGGGATTCCAGGGCGGCGCCGGTCTGGGCCCCGCCCAGGGCGGCGGAGAACAGGAAGGGGCGGGCGGCGTAGCGCAGGTGGTGGATGAGTTCGGCGGAGCCGGCGACCCAGCCGCCCATGGAGGGGATGGCCTTGGAGAGGGTGCCGAGCTTGATGTCGACCTTCACCTCGTGGTGGAAGTGCTCCTCGATGCCCTTGCCGGTGGCGCCGATGACGCCGAGGGCGTGGGCCTCGTCGACCATGAGCAGCGCGTTGTGGGCGTCGCAGACCTTGCGCAGGTCGACCAGGGGGGCGATGTCGCCGTCCATGGAGTAGACGCTGTCGACGATGACCAGGCGGACGCCGGTGTCGGGGGCGGCGGCCAGGCGGCGCTCCAGGTGGGCGACGTCGTTGTGGCGGAAGCGGGTGACGGTGGCGCCGGAGAGCTTGCAGCCGTCGACGATGCTGGCGTGGTCGTACTTGTCGATGAAGACGGTGTCGCCGGGGCCGACGATCGCGCCGACGGTGCCGACGTTGGCGGCGTAGCCGGAGCCGAAGACCAGGGCGCGTTCGCGGCCGGCGACCTTGGCGACCTCCGCCTCCAGCTCCTCGTGCAGGGGGGTGGTGCCGGCCAGGGCGCGGACGCCGTGGTTGCCGGTGCCGTAGCGGTCGACGGCGGCCTTGGCGGCGGAGACCACGCGCTCGTCGCCGGCGAGTCCGAGGTAGGAGTACCCGGACATCATCAGCAGGCGGCGGCCGTCCTGGTCGGCGTAGGCGGAGTCCCGTTCGGCGGTGTAGGCGACGAAGCTGTTCTTGCGGCTGGGCTCGTACTCCAGGGTGCGGACGCGGTCGCGGAAGTAGGCCAGTTTCGGCTGGAGCCGGTCCCAGGCTTCGGATGCGTTCACGTGGTTCTCCTCGTCGCGGTCGGCCGGCGGAGACACAGAAGGGAACTCCATCGGCGCCCCGCCGTTTCTCCGGCCGGGCTCTAGTGGAATTCCATTAAGGCTCGGGGGGCGCAATAGCGGCGCAAGAGCCGGGCCGCAGCGGGAGTGGAGTGCGGCCGGAGCGGGACTCGAATACCGGCCCGGAATGCCGGGACCTGCGGTTTTATTCGCGGGGTAATGTGCGGCGGCCTGTGTTGACATGCCGAGAAGGGCCGCCGGTATCCTTCGGATCGCACGAACTTATGGGGGACACGGCCGGAAGCCGACCGTTTCGGAGAGTGCATAGTGCTGATCAGACTCATAGGTCTTGTCACGATCGAGCCGGACGGAGCACCGCCTCAACACCTGTCGAGCGCGCAGGCACAGGTCGCGTTCGCCCGGCTGCTCCTGGAGCGGGCCGGCGGCACCGACCGTGACCAGCTGGCCGAAACCATCTGGCCCGAGGGCCTTCCCGACACCTGGGCGTCGGCGCTGCGCAGCCTGGTGAGCCGGGTGCGTACGTTCGTGACGACCCCGCAGGACCGGCCCGGGGTCACTCCCCTGGTCGCGCAGGGCGGCCGGTACATCCTGCGGGTGCCGGCGGATGTGGCGGTGGACGTGGAGGTCGCCGAGGCCGCGGTGAGCGAGGCGGCCGAGGCGTACGCGGAGGGCGCCTTCGCGGTGGCGCAGCAGCTCGCGGCGGGGGCGGTGTCGAACCTGCGGGGTTCGTTCCTGCCCTCGCACGAGGGCGAGTGGGTGGATGCGATGCGCGAGCAGCTGGAGGAGCTGCGGCTCAAGGCGCTGGAGACGGCGAGTCTGTCCTCCTCGGCGCTGGGCGACGAGCACCACGCGCTGCGCTACGCGGAGGAGGCGGTGCGGCGGGCTCCGTTCCGTGAGAGCGCTTACCGCTGCCGGATGGCGGCGCACACCCGGGCGGGCAACCGGGCGGAGGCGCTGCGCAGTTACCAGCAGCTGCGGGAGGTGCTGGCGGAGGAGCTGGGGATCGATCCGGCGCCGGAGACGGAGGCGGCGTATCTGGAGCTGCTGCGCACTCCGGAGCCGCGGCCGGCGGCGCGGCCGGTGACGTGCCTGGATCCGGTGCTGATGGGGGTGTTCGAGATGGATCACCGGGTGCCGGTGCCGCGTCCGTGCTCGCTGACCGAGCACGGCTGTGTCACCCACCGGCGGGTGGGCTCCTCCCCCGCCGCCTGACCCCCGTACCCCACGGCAGGAAGGGGGCCGCCGCCGCGCTGCTGCGTGGTGGCGGCCCCCTTGGTGTGTGCCGTGGGCGCGGGTGCGGGGGCATGGGGGTGGCCCCGGTCTCCCTGGGGGGTCGGGAGGCCGGGGCCGGGTGCGGGTGCGGCGGGCGGGGTCAGGTGATGGTGACGCCGCTGTCGATGGACAGGACCTGGCCGGTCATGCAGTCCTGGTCGAGGAAGAGGCCGATGCTGCGGGCGACTTCCTCCACGGTGACGAACCGCGGGATGGGTGCCTTGTCCTCCATGCCCTCGATGACCCGGTCGGGCAGGGTCTCGGTCATCCCGGTGATCATGAACCCGGGTGAGAGGGCGTTGACGGTGACCCCGCGGCGGCCGCATTCGGCGGCCAGGGTGCGGGTGAAACCGATCAGGCCGGCCTTGGAGGCGGAGTAGGCGGTCTGGCCGGCGGTGGCGATGATCCCCGACGGCGAGACGATGTTGACGACCCTGCCCCACCTCTGGCGCAGCATGTGGGGCACGCTGGCGCGGGCGGTGTGGAAGGAGCCGATCAGGTTGGTCTGGATGACCTGCGCCCAGTCGGCGGGGTTCTGCATGGCCATGAGGCTGTCCTTGCGGATGGCCCCGTTGTTGACCAGGACGTCGACGGGCCCGAGTTCGGCGGTGATCTGCGCGTGGAGGGCCTGGGTGGCCTCCCAGGAGCCGACGTCACCGCTGACCAGGACGGAGGGGTTGGTCAGTTTCTCCCGGACGGCCTCGGCGCCGTCGCGGGAGCTGTTGTAGTGGACGGCGACCCGGCAGCCCAGCGCGTCGAGTTCGAGCGCGAGGGCCTGGCCGAGGCCGCCGGAGGCGCCGGTCACCAGGGCGACCGGGGAGTCGGGCCGTACGCCCGCACCGTTCTTGCTCATGCCGCGGCACCGCCCCATTCCATCAGGATCGAACCCCAGGTCATACCGGCGCCGAAGCCTGCGAGCAGGACCTTGTCGCCGGTTTTGATACGGCCCTCCTCCAGGGCCTCGGTCAGTGCGATCGGGATCGACGCCGAGGCGGTGTTGCCGTACTTCTGGAGGTTGGTGATCAGTGCTTCCTGGCGCAGGCCGGTGTGCGCCAGGATCGAGTTGATGATGCGGATGTTGGCCTGGTGGGGGACGACATGGTCGATGTCGGCGGCGTCCACCTTGGCGCTCTCCAGGGTCTCGCGGACCGTGCGGACGGTGTAGCGGACGGCGTTGAGGTAGATCTCGTTGCCGTTGATCTGCGCGTAGTGCAGGCCCGCGTCGAGGGTTTCCTGGGTGGTGGGCATCCGGCTGCCGCCGGCCAGGACCTTCAGGGAGCCGGTGCAGGAGCCGTCGGCGCCCAGGTTCCATGCCTTGACGCGGTTCTCCGGTCCGGGCTGGATGACCAGGGCGCCCGCGCCGTCGCCGACGAGGATGGACAGGTCCCGGTCGGCCGGGTTGGCCGTCAGGGTGTGGGTGTCGGAGCCGATCAGCAGGATCGGGCGGGGGTCGAGGGCGATCAGCGCCATCGCGGAGACCAGCCCGTAGACGAAGCCCGCGCACTCGGAGTTGACGTCGTGGGCGCTGCCCGCGATGCCCAGTTCGTGGTGGACGAACGCCGAGGTCGCCGGCGAGGGCTGCTCGGGGGTGGCGGTCGCCACGATGAGGTGGGCGATGTCCGCTCCGGTCAGGCCCGCCTTGTCGAGCGCGCGCCGGCCGGCCTCGACGGCCAGGGAGGCGGTGGTCTGCCCCGGGTCGACCGCCCGCCGCTCGCGGATGCCGCAGCGGCTGACGACCCAGTGCTCGTCGACGCCGAAGCGTTCCGCGAGTTCGGAACTGGTGACGATGCGTTCGGGTACGGACATGCCCCACCCGGTGATGTCGAAGCCGGTCACGTCGCCCCTCGCTACGCCTGGGCCGGGACGAGGTCCACGATCTTCGCGTAGACGTCGCGCAGTGTGGTGGTGTCGTCGAGGTCGGCGAAGAGGGACTCGTCGGCCGGAATGTGCGGGTACTGGTTCTGGAATCCGTACAGCCACTCCATCAGGTCCAGCGAGTCGACGTCCGCGATGTGCTGGAGCGGGGCGTCGGGGCTGACCTCCGCGGCACCCGAGACGGCCTCGAGCTGGCTCGCCAGTTCTTCGATGGTGGGCAGCGACATGGGGTCGGTCCTCTCTCGGCAATGCAACTCGGCAGTGCGTGTCTGGTTTTCGAGAGTGATGAAATCCCCGGGGCCGCAAGGAACGCGCAACACGGTCCGGCCGGTTGTGCGGGGGGCGTCTTGCGCGGGCCTTGCGGGCGATCGGGTTTCCTCATCGCGAATTCGGAAAACGACGGCCCGCCGGAACACGCAGGAAATGAGGATCAGGATGACAACGGTCGCGCCCAAGTCGGTGGACCCCGAGGTCGATGCGATCAGGCACCACTACGAGGTCAG
Source organism: Streptomyces sp. NPDC047014 (assembly GCF_040644195.1). NCBI lineage: Bacteria > Bacillati > Actinomycetota > Actinomycetes > Kitasatosporales > Streptomycetaceae > Streptomyces > Streptomyces sp. NPDC047014. Next base: position 31,079 of record NZ_JBEYVX010000017.1, read on the forward strand.
CAACGATTTCTACCGGCTCCTGCTGGGCCCCACGATGATGTACTCCGGCGGTTACTGGGAGGACGGCGAGGACCTGGTCGCCACCCTGGACGAGGCGCAGGAGCGCAAGCTCGACAAGTTCGCCGAGCTCGCGGGGGTGGCCGCCGGCCGCACCGGGCGGGTGCTGGACATCGGCTGCGGCTGGGGCACGATGCTCAACCGGCTGACCACCGTGCACGGTGCCGAGCAGGCGGTGGGGCTGACGCTGTCGCGGACCCAGGAGGCGTTCATCGCCGGGCTGGACAACCCGCGGATCACCACGCTGGTGCAGAGCTGGGCGGACTACAAGGTCGCCGACGACAGCGAGAAGTACGACGCGGCGTTCTGCATCAACGCCCTGGAGCACTTCGTGTCCTCCAACCTGCCGCCCAAGGAGCGCACCAAGCGCTACCGGTACTTCTTCCAGCAGGTCGCGGGCGCCCTGAACCCGGGGGCGAAGTTCGTGCTGCACACGATGACGGCCGAGGCGCTGCCGATGAACCGGGCGCTGCTGGACGACCTGAAGTTCCTGCAGCGCTCGGAGTTCGAGGGCTGCCACATCCCGCACCTGAGCGAGCTGTCCGCGGCGGCGGAGGGCCTGTTCGAGATCGACGAGATCGTCAACGAGCGCGAGTCGTTCGCGATGGCCTGCCGGGCGTGGCTGGTGCTGCTGGCCGAGCGCCGCGACGAGGCGGTCGCCCTGGAGGGCGAGGAGGTCGTCTCCCGCTTCGAGCGCTACCTGGACATCTTCGCGTACACGCTCGAGGACAAGTTCTTCAACAACTTCCGCGTCACCATCACGCGCCGCTAGGAGGCCCGACGTGACGAGCATTCTCGAGCCGGCCAAGGACGGCGGGGCGCGTACGGGCACCGAGGGGCACTCCGGTGGCCACGGCCCGACCCGGCATCTGCGGGTCGCGGTCATCGGTACCGGTTTTTCGGGCCTGGGCACCGCCATCCGGCTGCTGCAGTCGGGCATCGACGACTTCCTGGTGTTCGAGCGGGCCGACGAGGTCGGCGGCACCTGGCGTGACAACAGCTATCCGGGTTGTGCGTGCGACGTCATGTCCCACCTGTACTCGTTCTCCTTCGCCCGGAACCCGAACTGGAAGTCCACGTTCGCCTCGCGGGACGAGCTGTTCGCCTACCTGCGCGACACCGCGGACCGTTTCGGGGTGCGCCCGCACATCCGCTTCGGGCACGAGCTGGAGGCGGCGCGCTGGGACGAGGGCGAGCGGCACTGGCAGATCGAGACCTCCCAGGGCCGTTACACCGCGCAGTTCCTGGTGACCGGCACCGGCTACCTCAGTGAGGCGGCGGTGCCGGACATCAAGGGGCTGGCGGACTTCGAGGGCACGGTGTTCCACTCCTCGGACTGGGACCACGGCCACGACCTGGCCGGCCGGCGGGTCGCCGTCATCGGCACCGGTGCCTCGGCGATCCAGTTCGTGCCCGCGATCCAGCCCGAGGTCGCCCACCTGGACCTCTACCAGCGCACTCCCCCGTGGGTGGGCCCGAAGCCGGACAAGGCCAACAGCCCCCTGCACACGGCCCTGTTGCGGTCGCTGCCGGGCTACCAGCAGTTCCGGCGGGGCTTCAACATGTGGGGGCGGGAGATCCTGGCGTTCTTCTGGAAGCGGCCCAAGCTGGCCGAGAAGGTCCAGAAGATGGCCAGCGACCACTTGAAGAAGTCGGTGGCCGACGAGGCGCTGCGGGCCCGGCTGACGCCGGACTACCTGGTGGCGTGCAAGCGGCTGCTGTTCTCCAACACCTGGTACCCGGCGATCCAGCAGCCCAATGTGGAGATCGTCAGCGAGGCGATCGCCGAGGTCCGGGCGAAGTCGGTCGTGGGCGGTGACGGGGTCGAGCGCGAGGTCGACACCATCATCCTGGGCACCGGTTTCCAGGCCACCGACCGCCCGGTGGCGCGCCGGATCTTCGGGCGCGGCGGGGTGCAGCTGCGGGAGGCGTGGAAGGACGGGATGTCCGCGCACCGCGGGACGACCGTCGCCGGGTTCCCGAACCTGTTCATGCTGCTGGGCCCGAACACCGCGCTGGGGCACTCCTCGCAGACGGTGATGATCGAGGCGCAGGTGCGGTACATCGTGGACGCGCTGGTGCAGGCGCAGAAGCGGGGCCTGGCCAGTATCGAGGTGCGGCGGGAGGCGCAGGACGCCTACAACGACCGGCTCGACAAGCACCTGGAGGGCACGGTCTGGCTGTCGGGCGGCTGCCGCAGCTGGTACCTGGACGCCAACGGCCGCAACACCTCGGTGTTCCCGACGTACACCTGGCGGTTCCGCCGGGGCACCAAGCGCCTTGACCTGAGCGAGTACCAGCTCGCTTCCCGGGTGCGCAGCACCACGCCGGTACCTCACCAGTAGGAGACGCAGTCAGATGAGCAACACCCACAGAAGGGCGGCGGACTCCGCCGCGCAGCCGTCCCGCCGCCGGGTCCTGGGCGGTATCGCGACGACGGCGGTGGCCGTGGTCGGCTGGAACACGGTCTCGCAGAGCTGGGCGACGGCCGCGGAGGCCGCGGGCAGTTCGGACGTCGTGCCGGTGCCGGGGCTGGCCGGGACGCTGGAGACGACCCCGGGCGTGGTCGACGCGTTCGCCAACGACTTCGGGCACCTCTTCGACGGGGCGCCGAGCAAGCCGTGGGCGGTGCTGCGGCCGGGCGGTGTGGACGACATCGTCAAGATCGTGAACTATGCGCGGGCGAACAACATCAAGGTCGCGGTCAACGGGCAGGGCGGGACCGGCGCGGACATCGAGTCGCACTCGGTGTACGGGCAGGCGCGGGTGCCGGGCGGGATCTCCATCGACGCCAAGGGCATGTCGAGGATCGTGTCGGTCGGCTCCGACCACGCGGTGGTCGAGGCGGGTGTGACGTGGGGGCAGCTGACGGACGAGGCCCTGAAGTCGGGCAAGACCCCGCCGGCGCTGCCCGACTACCTGTACATCTCGGTGGGCGGGACGATCAGCATCGGCGGGATCGGCGGGACGGTGCAGAAGTACGGTCTGCTGTGCGACACGGTGCAGTCGATCGACATCGTCACCGGTGACGGCAAGCTGGTCACCGCGTCGGCGCAGGTGCGTTCCGATCTGTTCAACGCGGCGCTGTCGGGCGGCGGTCAGGTCGGGATCATCGTGCGGGTCACGGTGCGGCTGGTGCCGGCGCCGAAGCGGTCGGTGATCTTCAGCCTGTTCTACCCGACGGTCGAGGCGTATCTGGCGGACTCGGAGAAGGTGCTGGCCGAGGGCCGCTTCCAGGTCCACGCCGGGGAGATGCTGCGCAAGCCGGACGGGTCGGGCTGGCGGTACAAGCTGGAGGTCGGCGCGACGTACAACACCACGGCCCCGGACCGCGAGAAGCTGCTGTGCGGTCTGCGGGACGTGCGGGCGGACGCGGTCATCGAGGACGTGTCCTTCCGGGACTACATGTTCCGTCTGGACGCCTACGAGGCGGTCCTGAAGGAGGGCGGTCACTGGTACACGCCCAAGCCGTGGCTGAGCATGTTCCTGCCGGCGTCGAAGACCAAGCAGTTCATGAAGCTGGTGGAGCGGGAGCTGGACGCGGATTCGCTGGGCGGCGGGTTCCTGCTCTTCTACCCGTTCTTCTCCTCCAAGATCAAGCGGCCGCTGGCGATGATGCCGAACGAGTCGGTGGTGTACCTGTTCGACCTGCTGCGTTTCCCCAACCCCGGTGAGCCGGACATCCAGGGGATGATCGACCAGAACCGGCGGCTGTACGACATCGCGGTGGGCCTGGGTGCCAAGCGCTACCTGGTGGGTTCGATCCCGATGTCGGGTGCGGACTGGAAGAAGCACTTCGGGAACCGGTGGAGCGGTTTCGTGAACGCGAAGAAGAAGTACGACCCCCAGAACCTGTTCACCCCCGGCCAGGGCTTCTTCGCCTGACGGCGGGTGCGGGCGGTCGTGGACCTGCCGGCGGCGGGGCAGGGGGCCGGTTCCCCTCTGCCCCGCCGTCTTCTGTGTTGTTCCGCTAGCGAGGAAAGGGTTTGTGATGACCACGTACGACCTGATCGACGAGGCGGTGATCGACGCCCCGGCGGACGCCGTCTGGGAGGCGCTCGTCGCGGAGTTCCGCGGGGCCGGCACCTGGTGGGTGCCGCACAACACCTTCACGTCCGTCTCGGGCGCGCCCGACGCTGTCGGCGGGCGGGTGGGGGTGACCGTGCACACCAAGGGTGTCGACAAGGGCGGGCTGAAACTGCGGTTCACCTCCCGGACGGTGGCGGTCGAGCCGGGCCGGCGCCTGGATGTGGAGTACGTCGACGGGGTGTTCCGCGGGCCGTCGAGTTTCCGTCTGGAGCCGCTGGACGGCGGCCGTACCCGGATCTCGATGCATTTCACGGGCCGGCCGCACGGCTGGCTGAAGGTGCTGGCGAAGGTCGCCGACCTGGGCGCGGAGCATTCCAAGGGCACCCTGGCGGCGTTCGAGTCCCTCAACCGGCGGCTGTCGGCGGTGGCGCGGTGACCACGGCCGGGGAGGTCACCCACGAGCTGCGGGTGCGCACCGACGACGGTGCGGAGCTGGCGGTGAGCGTCCTGGCCCCGCTGGCGGGGACGGGGCCGGCGGCGGATGTGGTCCTGGTGCACGGGTGGGCGCACACCCGGCGGGCGTGGGGGACGGTCGCGGACCGGCTGATCCGGGCCGGGCACCGGGTGGTGCTCTACGACCAGCGCGGTCACGGCGCCTCCACGCTGGGCCGTAGCCCGGTGTCGGTGGAGCGGCTGGGCGCGGACCTGGCTGCGGTGCTGGGCGAGACCGGAGCGCGGGAGGCGGTGGTCGTGGGTCATTCGGGCGGCGGGTTCGCCGCGCTGTCGTACGCGTCGGTGTCGCCGTCGGCGGGCCGGCTGCGGGGTCTGGTGCTGCTGGGGACGGCCGCGCACGGGCAGGACACCCCCGACAGCGAGGTGCGGATGATGGGCAGCGCGCTGTTCTCGCGGGCGTTGCGGGTGCCGTGGCTGGGGCGCCGGCTGCTGGGGTCGACCATGGGCAGGGCGGTGGATCCGGTGGTGCGGGAGGTCAACCGGCAGATGTTCGCGGCGGCGGTGCCGCGGGTGCGGGCGGAGTTCTTCCGCTGCACGCGCGGCTGGGACGTCCGTGAGGCGCTGAAAGCGGTCACGGTGCCGGCGGTGGTGGTGCACGGCGACGCCGACAAGGTGATCGACGGTGCGCTGGCGCGGGCGCTGGCGCAGGTCCTGCCGGGGGCGCGGTTCGAGGAGGCGGCGGGGGCGGGGCACATGCTGCCGCTGGAGCGTCCGCTGCTGGCGGTCGGTGCGGTGGCGGAGCTCGCCGCGCGATGATCGAGGAACTCCTCCCGCCGGGCGTCGCGTCGTCGGAAGCCTTCGACGACGAGGCGCCCGCCGTGCTGTTCCCGGCGGAGGCGGCGTTGATGGCGGGGCGGCGGGAGCGGCGGCGCCGGCAGTTCGCGACGGCCCGGGCGTGCGCGCGGCGGGCCCTGGCGGGGATCGGGCGGGAGCCGGTGGCGCTGCTGCCCGGGCCGGGGGGTGCGCCGGGCTGGCCGGCGGGGGTGGTGGGCAGCATCACCCACTGCGAGGGCTACCGTGCGGCGGTGGCCGCGCCCGCGGGGACGGTGGCGGCGCTGGGCATCGACGCCGAGCCGGCCGGGCCGCTGCCGGAGGGGGTGCTGGGGCTGGTCGCTTCCGAGCGGGAGCGCGGACGGCTGGCCGTGCTGGGCGCGCGGGACGGTTCGGTGCCGTGGGAGCGGCTGCTGTTCTGTGCGAAGGAGGCGGTGTACAAGGCGTGGTATCCGGCGACGGGGCTGTGGCTGGGGTTCGCCGACGCGGAGGTGGCGTTGTCGCGGGAGGGGACGTTCCGGGCGGTGCTGCGGCCGCCGGTGGCCGCGGCGGCGGTGGTGGATCCGGTGTACGAGGGGCGCTGGCTGGTGGCGGGCGGGCTGGTGCTGACCGCGGTGGTACGCCACGCTCCGGCCGGGGTGGCCCCGTAGGAGCTTGTGTCCCTGTGCCCGTAGGGGCTTGTGTCCTTGTGCCCGGGGGGCCCGCCGCCGGGGTGGTGTGCGGCGGCGGGGCGGGCGGGGCAGGGCGGGTTTTCAGGTGGGCAGGACGACGGTGCGGGGCGGGCGGGGGGCTTCGGGGGCGGTGGCGGGGGTGGTGCCGGTGCGGAATTCCTGGGGGCTGATGCCGCGGACCCGTTTGAAGGCGGTGGACAGGGCGAAGCCGGAGCTGTAGCCGACGCGGCGGGCGACGCCGGCGATGGTGGCGTCGGGTTCGCGCAGGAGGTCGGCGGCCAGGGCCAGGCGCCAGCCGGTGAGGTAGGCGACGGGGGGTTCGCCGACGACGTCGGTGAAGCGGCGGGCGAGGGAGGCGCGGGAGACGCCGACCTTGTGGGCGAGTTCCTCGATGGTCCAGCCGTGGGCGGGGTTCTCGTGGAGCAGGCGCAGGGCGGGGCCGGCGACGGGGTCGGACTGGGCCCGGTACCAGGCGGGGGCTCCGCTGCCGGGGGCGGCGAGCCAGGTGCGCAGGACGCCGATGAGCAGGAGGTCCAGGAGCCGGTCGAGGACGATTTCCTGGCCGGGTTCGTCTTTGGAGATCTCGCTGGTGAGGAGGGTGACGAGGGTGTTGTCGGCGGCTTCGGCGGGGCGGACCAGGAGGGTGGGCAGGGCGCTGAGGAGGCGGCGGCCGATTTCGCTGGGGGCCTGGTAGGTGCCGCTGAGCATGACGGCGGTGCCGGCGTCCTGGAAGGTGTCGCCCCAGGTGCGGACGCCCAGGGCCATGGTGTCGGTGACGTCTTCGCCTTCGCGGGTGCTGCAGCGCTGTTCGGGTCCGACGGTGATCTGGACGGGGGTGCCGGTGGAGTCGGCGACGGTGTAGGGGTCGGGTCCGCGGACGACGGCGACGTCTCCGGGGCGGATGCGCACGGGGTCGGCGTGGTCGGGCAGGAGCCAGGCGTCGCCGTGGACCATGGTGACCACGGAGAGGGGGGCGTGGTCCTCCACGCGCAGGGACCAGGGCGGGTTGAAGACGGATTTCAGCAGGAAGGCGCCGCGGGCTTTGGGGCCTTCCAGGAGGCCGGTGAGGGTGTCCATGTCCTGGATCCTGTCGGAGATCGGGCCGGTACGTCAGCCCGTGCGGGCGGCCGGTACAGGCCGGGGCGTGGGGGTGCGCCCGCTCTCCCGCGGGGGACGGATGGAGAGCGGGCGCGGTCCACGGGGTGGGGGGTGGGGGCCTGTCCGGCGGGTCAGGGGGTGTCGGGGCGGCCGTGGAGGGTGAGGGCGCGGCCGAGGGCGGCGAGGGCGGCGGTGCAGGCGAGGGTGCGGACGATGTTGCCGGTGCTCCAGCGGCCGGCGAAGCGGGTGCGGGCGGCGGTGGCGTCGGCTCCGGCGCGGGCGAGCTGGTTGTTGAGGGGGATGTTGACGATGGCGGTGACGGCGAGGGAGAGGCCGTAGAGGGCGAAGGCGAGCCAGCCCCAGCGTGCGGTGTCGCGGTGGCCGCCGCGCTGGGCCTGGGTGGCGGCGATGCCGGTGGCGAGGAACGCGCCGAGGAAGAGCAGCCCGAACAGGCCGTTGTCGATGGCGTCGTTGATGTTGCGCATGGCGGTGACGTAGGTGTGGTCGTCGCCGCGGCCCAGGCCCGGCATCACGGAGATGTCGAAGGCGAAGTAGAGGCCGGCCATGAGGCCGGTGCCCACGGTCGCGGCCACCAGGGTCACCGATTGTGTGGTCGTGGTGGTCACGTGAGGATTCCCTTCAGGGTGCGTGTGTAGCGGCGTTGCAGGACGGTGGCGCCGAGCAGGCGGACCGGTGGCGGGATGGTGGCGCGGACGTGCTGGAGGTCCTGGCGGGAGGCGCCGTCGAACATCCAGGGCTGCAGGCGGGTCATGACGTGCATCGGTGCGCTGGCGACGACTTTGCGTTCTTCGGCGAGGTAGGCGCGTTCGCCCAGGCGGTCGAAGACGGGGAAGACGATGGTCTCCTCGTCGCGCAGGTGGTCGCGCAGGACGCCTTCGAAGGTGGTGGCCGCGGCGGGCAGGCCGTCGCCGTGGCGGGTGATGGCGGTGGTGACGGCGGTCATGGCGGCGTCGAGTTCTTCGTGGTCGTCGTGGAGTTCGCGGGCCTGGGCGTCGAAGTCGCGGTCGCGGTGGCGCAGGGCGGGCCACAGGACGTGGTCCTCGCTGGTGTGGTGCCATTCGATGGTTTCGCGCAGGTGCTGCCACCACAGGGTTCCGGCGCCGTTCCAGCGGGGTGCGGCGGTCCGCAGGCGGGCTGCGTCGCGGCGCATCGCGATGTGCATCAGGGCGAATCCGTGGAAGTGCGGGGGCAGTGAGGCCAGTCCGTGTTCGCTGGAGTACGTCCTGTGGGCGGGCATGGGTCCTCCTGTGGCCCGTGGGCCGGGCGGCGGCCGTACCAGAGTCGCCGCCCGGTCGGTGGGGTCTGCGGTGGTGGTGGTCAGACGTTCCAGACGCCGGTGGCGGCGGCCTCGCGGGCGAAGTCGGCGAAGTCCTTGGGCTTGCGGCCCAGGGCTTCCTCGACGCCGTGGACGAGGTGGGCGTTGCGGCCGTCGAGGATCATGGTGAAGAGGTCGGCGAAGTCCTCGGGGAGGTCGTTCTCGCGCAGGACGGCGCGGTATTCCTCGTTGGTGACGGAGATGTAGGTGATCTGCCGTCCGGTGGCCTTGGACAGTTCGGCGGCGACGTCGCTGTAGCTGAGCAGGCGGGGGCCGGAGAGTTCGTAGGTCTTGCCGATGTGCTTGTCGTCGGTGAGGGCGGCGACGACGACGTCGGCGATGTCGTCGGCGTCGACGAAGGCTTCGACGGCGTCGCCGGTGGGCAGGGCGATCTCGCCGGCCAGTACGGGCTCCAGGAAGAAGCTCTCGGAGAAGTTCTGGTTGAACCAGCTGGAGCGGACGATGGTCCAGTCGGCGCCGGATGCCTTGAGGTTGTTCTCGCTGACCTCGGCGGCTTCCTCGCCGCGGCCGGAGAGCAGGACCAGGCGGCGGGCGCCGGCGGCGACGGCGACCTTGGAGAACGCGGCGACCTGTTCGGCGGCGCCGGGGAAGGCGAGGTCGGGGTAGTAGGTGACGTAGACGCGGTCGACGCCTTCGAGGGCGGGCTGCCAGGTGGCGGGCTCGTGCCAGTCGAAGGCGGGCTCGCCGCTGCGGGAGCCGATGCGGACCTGGCGGCCCTGCGCGGTGAGGCGTTCGGCGACGCGGCGTCCGGTCTTGCCGTGACCGCCGATGACAAGGGTGATCTGGGTGTTCTGCGCGTTCTGAGTCATGAGTACAGTCAAGTCCAGTCTCGCGAGACGGGCCATCGCCACAAAGCTCAGTTCCATGTGCGTGCGTCTACCGGTGGTGGCCGGAGCGCGGCGGCTGGCGGTGCGGCGGCGGCGTGAGTGCGGGAATCGTAGGCATGGCCGCGGGGGGTGGGCCAGGGCCTGTGGAGTGGTCCTCGACCGGTCGTGGAGGGCTCTTCGAGCGGTGCTGTAGCGCACTGTCCGGGGGTGGCGGGTGAGGGGCGCGGCGGGGGCGGCGGGTGCGGGCAGGGGTGCGGCGGGGGGTGGGGTGGGGCTTGAGCGGTTCTCGTGTGCGGGGCGGCAGCATCGGCTTCGCCCATGTCGTGTCCTTGCTGCCCGGGAGGCCGTATGAACGCCACGCCGGATCGTCCGGAGCTCGATGAGTTGTCCGCGGACCTGGCGGGTCTGCTCGGCCGGATCGGGCTGGGCCCGCACGGGGGCGGCCCGCGGGAGGAGGACCGCCTCGACAGTGCCTTCGCGGCGGTGGCCGCCTCCTGCCCGGGCCGGATCGCCGCCCGGGACACCGAGGACGAGGTGGCCTATCTGGAGCTGGAGTGGCTGGCGGACGAGATCGCCCGGCGGCTGTCGGGGCGGGCCGGGCCCGGCAGCGCGGTGGGGGTGCGGGCGGCCCGCTCGTGCCGGATGGCGGGCGCGGTGGTCGGGGTGCTGCGGGCGGGGGCGGCGGTGCTGCCGCTGGAGCCGGCCCACACGGCGGGCCTGCAGGAGTTCTTGATGCGCACCGCCGGCGCCGGCTGGGTGGTCTCCGACTGCGGGCTGCTGCGCGATGAGATACCGGTGGCCAAGGCCGGCCGGTTCGTCCTCGCCTCCCGCCCCCGGTCAGCGGGTACGGCGGCCGGGGTGGGGGCGGGGACGGCGTTCCTGGCGCTGCCCGCGGCCGGGGATCCCGGGCGGGCGGCCGGCGTAGGGGAGGTGAGCCACGCTCAGGTGCTGGCGTGGGCGCGGGAGTCCGTACGGCTGGTGGAGGCCGGTGCGGGGGATGTGTGGTCGTTCTTCCATTCGCTGAGCCTGGATGTGGGCATGCGGGAGCTGTGGGGGCCGCTGCTGTCGGGCGGGTGCGCGGTGGTGGTGGACCGGGAGGTGTGCGCCGACGCGGACGCCTTCGCGGGGCTGCTGGCCGGCGAGGAGGTGACGGTGGCGGTGCAGCTGCCGTCGGCGTTCGCCCGGCTCGCCGCGGTCGCGGGCGCGGGCCGGCTGCCCGCGCTGCGGCATGTCCTGCTGGCGGGCGAGGCGGTGGACCCGGCGGTGGTGGGGCGGTGGCGGGAGGCGGGCATCGCCCCGCGGGCGGTGGTGTGGGACGCCGCGCCCTTCCCGCCGGCGGTGTGACCCGTACCGGGTGGCGGGCGCGCGCAAGGGGGAAGGGCCCCGGACGGCACGGCCGTCCGGGGCCCTTCCCCCTTTTCCGGTGCGGGGGTCAGGAGTTGCCGAGGCCGCCGCAGACGTTGAGGGCCTGGGCGGTGATGGACGCGGCGAGGTCGGTGGTGAGGTAGCCGACCAGGCCGGCGACTTCCTGGGGGGTGGAGTAGCGGCCGAGGGGGATCTTCGATTCGAGCTGTTCGCGGACGTAGTCCTCGGTGGTGTCCCAGACCTGGGCGTAGCCGGTGCGGACGCGGGCGGCCATGGGGGTTTCCACGTAGCCGGGGCAGACGGCGTTGACGGTGGTGCCGGTGGGGGCGAGTTCCTTGCCGAGGGCTTTGGTGAAGCCGATGACGGCGTGCTTGGAGGCGGTGTAGGGGGCGCCGAGGAGGACGCCCTGCTTCCCGGCGGTGGAGGCGATGTTGATGATGCGGCCCCAGGGCTGGGCGGCCAGGCCGCCGCTGGTGAGGACTTCGCGGGTGAGGAGGAAGACGCTGTTGAGGTTGGTGTCGATGACGTCGTGCCACAGCTCGTCGGTCAGGGAGGCGGTGGCTCCTCCCCCGCTGCGGCCGGCGTTGTTGACCAGGATGCTGACGGGGTCCGCGTAGGCGGCGACGGCGGCGGCGACCAGTTCGCGTACGGCGGTGCGGTCGCGGACGTCGGCGGCGGTGCCCTCGGCGGTGATGCCCTCGGCCTGGAGGTCGGCGACGGTCTGCTTGACCTTGGCCGCGGTGCGCGCGCACAGGAACACGCGGTGGCCGCGGGCGCCCAGGTCGCGGGCGATGGCCAGTCCGATGCCGCTGGTGGCTCCGGTGACCAGGGCCACGGGCCGCTCGGGGGCCCTGTCCATCGCTCTGACCGTCATCGTGGTCCCCTTCCGTCGCCCGTGTGTGCCGCGCCCAGGGTGGGTCAGGCAACTCGTGGCGCGGCGGAAGGGGGATCGAGGCGCCCCCGCCGGGCGGTGTTCTCAGTGGGGGCGCCAGCTGCCGGTGCGGGGGTGGCGGACGCGGGGTGCCCGGTCCCAGGACGGCCGCGGGGGCGGCGGCGCGGGCGGGGGCGGGGTGGTGTGGTGCAGGAGGAGGGCGGTCAGGACGGTGAGGACGGCGGCGGTCTCGTCGGGGCCGAGGTCGCCCCCGCGGATCCGCCACAGGCCGGCCGGGCCGGGGGGCGGGGGGCCGGCCGGGGCGGCGGGGGTGCTCATACGGGCGGGTTGCCGTGCTTGCGCGACGGCAGGTCGGCGTATTTGGGGCGGAGCATGGTGAGGGCGTCGATGAGGACGCTGCGGGTGTCGGCGGGGTCGATGACGTCGTCGACGAGGCCGCGTTCGGCGGCGTAGTAGGGGTGCATGAGCTCGGCGGTGTATTCCTTGATCTTCTGTGCGCGCAGGGCGTCGGGGTCGGCGGCGGCGGCGATCTCCCGGCGGAAGACCACGTTCGCGGCGCCTTCGGCGCCCATGACGGCGATCTCGTTGGTGGGCCAGGCCAGGGCGAGGTCGGCGCCGATGGAGCGGGAGTCCATGACGATGTAGGCGCCGCCGTACGCCTTGCGCAGGACCAGGGAGATCCGCGGGACGGTGGCGTTGCAGTAGGCGTAGAGGAGTTTCGCGCCGTGGCGGATGATCCCGCCGTGTTCCTGGTCGACGCCGGGCAGGAAGCCGGGGACGTCGACGAGGGTGACCAGGGGGATGTTGAAGGCGTCGCAGAACTGTACGAACCGGGCGGCTTTTTCGCTGGCGTGGATGTCGAGGACCCCGGCGAGCGCGGCGGGCTGGTTGGCGACGAAGCCGGTGACGTGGCCGTCCATGCGGGCCAGTGTGCAGACCACGTTGGGTGCCCAGGCGGGCTGGACCTCGAAGTGGTCGCCGTCGTCGGCGATCTCCTCGATGACGGCGCGGATGTCGTACGCCTGCTGGGGGCTGGCGGGCACCAGCGAGGCCAGGGCGGGGGTGCGGCGCCCGGCGGGGTCGCCGGTGTCCTGGTGGGGCGGCATCTCGCGGTTGTTGGCGGGGAGCAGGGACAGCAGGTGGCGTACGTCTTCCAGGCAGCCGGGTTCGTCCTCGTAGGCGAACGCGGCGACGCCGGAGACGGTGGCGTGGACGTCCGCGCCGCCCAGCCCGTTGTGGGTGATCTCCTCGCCGGTGACGGCGCGGACGACGTCGGGGCCGGTGATGAACATCTGGGAGGTCTCGCGGACCATGAACACGAAGTCGGTCAGGGCGGGTGAGTAGGCGGCGCCGCCGGCGCAGGGGCCGAGCATGACGGAGATCTGCGGGATGACGCCGGAGGCTTTGGTGTTGCGCTGGAAGATGCCGCCGTAGCCGGCGAGGGCGGAGACCCCTTCCTGGATACGGGCGCCGGCGCCGTCGTTGAGGGAGACCAGCGGTGCGCCGGCGGCCAGGGCCATGTCCATGACCTTGTGGATCTTCTCGGCGTGGGCCTCGCCCAGGGCGCCGCCGAAGATGCGGAAGTCGTGGGCGAAGACGAAGACGGTGCGGCCCTCGACGGTGCCCCAGCCGGTGACGACGCCGTCGGTGTAGGGCTTCTTGGTCTCCAGGCCGAAGCCGGTGGCGCGGTGGCGGCGCAGGGTTTCGATCTCGCGGAACGATCCGGTGTCCAGGAGCAGGCCGATGCGTTCGCGGGCGGTGAGTTTGCCTCTGGCGTGCTGGCGTTCGGTGGCCCGCTCGTCGGGGCCGGCGATCGCGTGGGCCTTGAGGGCGGCCAGCTCCGCGGCGCGGTCCAGGGCGCGGACGGGTGGTGCGTCACTGATGGTCATCACTGTCCTCCGGGGATCGGGTGAACACGGTTGTGGGGCGCGGTGGTTAGGCAGTGGGGTGGTTCAGGGGGTGGGGTGCAGGGTGAGGTGGCCGCGCCGGCGCAGCGGGCGCGGGGCGGTGGCGGTGGCGGTGGTGGGGGTGGGGTGGTCGCCGGCCGTGGCGGCGAGGGCGGGGCGGGTGCCGGCGCTGCCGGTGCGGGTGGCGGTGGCGGTGGTGGTGTGGTGTTCGCGGAGGGCTTCGGCGAGGGCCTGTTCGAGGCGGTCGATGTCGTGGGCGGTGTTGTCGTGGTGGACGCTGGCGCGCAGGGCGGGGTCGCCGTCGCGGCCGGCGGGGTGCAGGGGGTGTTCGTGGGCGACGGTCTTGGACAGGAGCACGCCGCGGCGGGCCAGGGCGTGGCGCAGGGCGGCGGCGGGGACGGTGCGGTGGCGGAAGGCGAGGATGCCGGCCTGGTGGCGGCCGGCGGGCAGCACGGTGATGCCGGGGGTGCGGGCGAGGGCGGCGCGCAGGCGGGGCAGGAGGTCTTCATGGGGGCGGGCGGCGGTCGTGCCGTGGTGGGCCAGGGCGGCTTCCAGGGCGGCGACGGCGGCGGGCTCGGGAACCTCCGGCACCGGGGCGGGGCCGGTTTCGGGGCCGGGGGTGGTGCAGGTGAAGGCGGTGGGGTGGGGGCCGCGCAGGAAGCGGTGGCCGTCGGCGGTCAGGAGGTGGCAGGCGGCGGCCGCGGCGTGCAGGGGCAGCAGGCCGGCGGAGTGGGAGGCGTCGACGGCGTAGCGGGCGCGGTGGGGGGCCAGGAGGCGGCCGATGGCGGCGACGGGGTTGACGGTTCCGCAGGCCGGGGAGAGGTGGGCGACGGAGACGAGGGCGACGTCGGGGCCGAGGTGGGTGGCGATCCAGTCCAGGTCGAGGTCGCCGTCGGGGCGCAGGGGGATGACCTCCAGACGGCAGCGGGTGCGTTCGCGCAGGGTGTGCAGGGTGTGCAGGCGGGCGAGGGTTTCGTGGGGGGTGGTCCAGATCCGGTCGCGGGGGCCGAGGGGGGTGTCGCGGACGTGGGTGTCGAAGGCGTCGGCGGCGCTGGTGGCCAGGGCGGTGCGGGCGGCGGGGACGCCCAGGAGCCGGCCGAGGTGTTCCCGTACCCGTCCGTGGGAGGCGGTGCTGCCGGCGGGGGTGGGGGCGCGCTGGTCGTCGAGGGCGGTGCGGCGGGCCAGTACGGCGCGGACGGCGTCCGGCATGCGTCCGGTGCGGGCGGTGTCCAGGTGGGCGGTGCGGTGGTGGCCGTGCTGCGGCGGCGCGTTCATGGTGAGGGGCCTCCCCCCGCTGTCGGGGCCCGTGCGGCGGAAAAAGGGAAATGGGGTGCGCACGGCCCGGGATGTCCGGTGATTGCCAATGGCTTGGCAATACCTTGCCCAGGGGTGGCCGGGATTGGCAATGCCGGGCGCCGGGCGCTCCGGCGGGGCTCTAGTTCCGGCCTGTCTGGCAATGCCGGGCAATACGGTTTCCAGGGCGGGCGGGGTCAATTGCGGTGCAGGTCAGGGCGGTTCGGGTGGTGTTCTCCAGGGATTCTTGAGTGAGGTTGGAGCGGATCGCGAGCGGTCGCGGTGAAGCTTCTTGGCACAGGACTTGCCAGGGAAGAACACATCGTTGCCATGGAGGGGTCGTCATGAGGAACACCGCCCGCACCGCCCGCGTCGGGATCGTCCGTGTCGTCGCCACCGTGGCGGTGGCCTGCGCGGCTGTGCTGGTCTCGGGGGGCGGTGCGCAGGCGGGCGGGCCGATCGACTGGCCGGTCGCCCCGGCCGCGGCGGCCCCCGCTGCGGCTCCGGTCGCGGGGGTGCCGGCGGGCGGGGCGGGGGTGCGGATCGACTGGCCGTGACCGAAGACGGCTCGAAATCCGCTGGAGGAAAGAGATGGAATACCTCCACCCCGGCTAGCGTGCGCGGCACGGGGGCATTTCCTTCGCCACCGGTGGCAGAAAATGCCGGGTGACCGGGTGACCGGGTGAATTCGAAGAGTGCGGAGGGGAGACCGTGAGGATTCAGGTTCTGGGTCCGTTGAGTGCCGAGGTCAACGGGGGATCCATCGTTCCGACCGCGGGAAAGCCGAGACAGGTGCTGTCGCTGCTGTCGCTGTATCCCGGGCGTGTCATACCCGTTCCCACCCTCATGGAGGAGATCTGGGGGACGCAGCCGCCGCAGAGCGCGCTGACCACGCTGCAGACCTACATCCTGCAGCTGCGCCGGCGGCTGGGGACCGCGATGGGGCCGGACTCCCCGGGCGGGGCCAAGGAGGTGCTGGCCACCCGGCACGGCGGGTATCTGCTGCAGGTGCCCGAGGACAGTGTCGACGTGCACGACTACGAGCGTCTGGTGCGTGAGGGGCAGGGCGCGTTCGAGTCCGGTGACGACCAGGTGTGCGCGGCCCGGCTGCGGGCGGCGCTGGAGCTGTGGCGGGGGCCCGCGCTGGTCGACGTACGGGTGGGGCCGATCCTCGACATCGAGGTGATGCGGCTGGAGGAGAGCCGGCTGGTGGCGGTGGAGCGGCGGATCGATGCCGATCTGCGGCTGGGCCGGCACAGTGAACTGATCGCCGAACTCACGGATCTGACGGCGCGTCATCCGCAGCACGAGGGGCTGCACTCGCAGGTGATGGTGGCGCTGTACCGGTCGGGGCGGCAGGCCACGGCGCTGGATGTCTACCGCAGGCTGCGGGCCCGGCTGATCGAGGATCTGGGGGTGGAGCCGTCGCCGCAGTTGCAGCGGCTGCATCAGGCGATGCTGGCGGTGGATCCGGCGCTGGATGTGCTGGCGGGGCCGCGGCACACCTCCACGTTCGACCTGTTCGCGGCCTGAGAGCGCTCCCGCCCCCGGTGTCCGGCGTCTGCCGGGGCCGGGGGCGGGTCTGTTGTCAGGGGGTGCGGTGGGCCTGGGCGATCAGGTAGCGGCCGTGCAGGAGGTGGGTGGCGTACTGCCACTGTCCCGTGTCGGGGGGTGCGGTGCCGCTCCCCTCCCCCGTGGCGGGGCCGAGGGCCTGGGTGCGGGCGGTCCGCAGGGTGCGCAGGCGCGGGGGGTGTTCGGTTCCGGGGAGGGCGTGGGGGGTGGCGGGTTCGGCGGCGAGGCCGAGGGGGCCGGTGCGGCTGACGCCGGCGACGACGAGTTCCCCGCTGTGGGCCAGGGCCGTCTCCACGCAGGGGGAGCCGTCGGGGGCGTGGTAGCGCAGGCGGCCGGCGGGGCCGTGGACCGGGCGGAGGGCGGGGGCGGGCAGGTCCAGGGCGAGGGCGGCGGTGTGGGTGAGGAGGTGGCGGGAGACGGCGAACCGCATCCGGGCGGCGGCCTGCGGGGTGCGGCGGAACCGCGGCCAGTCCTCCCCCAGCAGGGGCCGCAGGGCGGGGTCGAGGAGGACGGCGGTCATCCACTCCCCCCAGGTGGCGCAGACCACCGCGCGGCCGGTGTCCTCCAGGCGGGCCTGGACCTCTTCCCAGGGGCCGTCGGGGCCGTGGACGTACAGCGGCGCCTGCGGCGTGTAGGGGGTGGTGTGGGGGGCCGGCCGGGTGGGGGCCATGGGGGCTCCTTCGTTCAGGCCGAGCGCAGCCGGCGTACGGCGGTGCGGGCGCGCCAGTCGGCCAGGCGCAGGGTGCGCAGGCTGGTGGCGGAGAGCCGGGTGCGGATCTGCCGGCGGGTCTCGGCGTGCCCGGCGGCGGTGGTGTGGGGGGTGGGGCGCAGGAGGATCTGCTGGGTGCAGGTGGCGCGGGTGCCGTCGTGGTGGGGGGTGAGGGTCCATTCTCCGGTGTGGGCGGCGAGGGGGGCGGGGGGGTGGAGTTCTTTGAAGACGATGCGGGCGGCGGCGGGGAAGCACAGGCGGGCGGTGCGGGTGGTGGCGGGGCGGCCGTCGGGGGTGGTGGTGTGCAGGTCGGCGAGCTGGATGCCGGGGGTGTCCTCGCGGACGTCGGCGTGGTCGATGTGGGGCAGGCGGGCGGGCCAGTCGGCGATGCGGTGGAGGAAGTCGTAGACGAGTTCGGGGGGTCCGTCGAGGTGGAGGGAGTCCTCGAAGGCCAGCAGGAGCCCGTCGAGGTGTTCCCATCCGGCCGCGGCGGCGGTCAGCTGGCCGAGGAGGGTGTCGGTGTCGTGCTGGGCGTGCTGCTGGTGGTGTGCGGGGTCGGTGAGGGCTTCGGCGGTGTGTTCCTGGTGGAGGGTCAGACGGGTGCGGGTGTCGCCGTCGGGGTGGACGGTCCAGGTGCCGGTGGTGGGGGTGTGGGGGCGGGTGAGGTCTTCCTGGCGGAAGGTGAGGGTGCGGGCGTGGGGGTCCAGGGTGCGGTGGAGGTGGCTGGAGCGGACGTGCCCGGCGGTGGTGAGGTCCCACAGGCGCAGGCGTTCGCGGGTGCCGTCGAAGTCGATGCGCTCGACGTGCAGGGGTGCGGGCAGCAGCAGCGGCCACCGCGCGGCGTCGGCGAGCATCCCGTACACCACCCCGGCGGGCGCCGGCACGCCCCGCCCGGCCCGACTGCGGTACACCCGCTGCCCCACCACGCCCCACCCCTCCCCGGAACCGTCCCCATGCTGAGGGTGCCCACCCTGCCGGAGGGCACTTGAGGGCGCCTCAACCCGGGGGGGGGTGGGTGGCCCGGCGGGGCGTGGGGGCGGGGAGGCGGGGGGGGTGGGCGGGGTGGGGCGGTGGGGCTGCCCGGGGTGGCTGAGGTCGGGCGGGCCGGGGCGGTGGGGTGGTCGGGCGGGGCGGGGCGCCGGGGCTGCTGGGGTGGCCGGGCGGGCCGGGGCGTGGGGACTTCCGGGGGTGGCGGGGTGGCCGCGCCTGGCCGGGGGCGTCGGGACCTCCGGGGGTGGTCGGCATGGCGCGCCGGTGACCGAAGTGGTGGACACGGGTGTGGTGGCGGGCGTGGCCGGTGCAGCCGGGGTCGCCGTCACGGCCGGTGTGGCCGCGAGATGCGGGGCTGCCGGGGTGGTCAGTGTGGCCCCCGGGTGACCGGGTTGCCTGGCCGGGCCTGGGGCACCGGACCGGGACCCGGTCCGGTGAAACGGCCGCAGTAGACGGCGCGCCCTGGGTGGCCGGGGCGGGATGGTCCTGCCCAGCAGGGCAGTCGCCCCCCGGCCGGTGTGGGCGGGGGGCGTCACCACGGCCGGGGCGTCCGAGGGCAGCGTCGCGACTGCCGGGGCCGGCATGGCCTCGGGCGACCGAGGCGGCCACGCGGGCAGGGTGGTTGGCCTGGCCGGTGCGGCTGTCGCCGTCACAGCAGGGCGGGCATCGTCGCGGCCGGGGCTGCCCGCGTCGCCGTCGAGGCCGGACCGCCAAAGGCCGTCTGAGCAGCCGGAGTGATCGGCGCAGCCCCGGGTGACCGGGCGACCGGGTGGCTCAGACGGCCGAGGTGACCGTGCCGACGCAGTCGATGGCACAGCCGGGGGCTGAACGGACCTGCGCAGCCCCGGCGGCCGGACCCGCAGGGGCCGGTACAGCCGGAACGGCCGGGGTCCCGCCACGGCATGGGGCATCGGCTCAGCCAGGGCGGCTGGGGTCACCCGGCAGGGGCGGCGTGATCAGCATCGGTGAGGCTGGCGAAGCCACCGTCGCGGTCGGGGGCTTGGGGCGTCGGGCCGCCGGGGTGGCCGGTATGGCCCTGGATGAACGGGGCCTCGGTGGCTGGGGTCGCTCGCGCGGGCGGGGTGAGCGGTGTCGACGGAGTCGAAGGTGCAGCTGGGTGCGCTGGACGGGCCTGCGCAGCTGCGGCGGCCGCGGCCGACCCGGGGGCCGGTACGGCCGGAGTTCCGCCATGGTGTGAGGCGTCGGGCCCGGCGGGGGCGGGTGGGGTCAGCCGGTGAGGCCCGCGTCGATGAGGCCGACGTAGTCGGCGTCACGGCCGGGAGCGTCGGTGCCCGGCTGGGCGGGGGTGTCGGTGCCCGGGTGGCCGGGAGCGTCGGCACGGCCGGGGGCGTCGGTGCCCGCGTGGCCGGGGGCGGGGGTGGTCGGGAGGGGGGCGTGGGTGGCGTGGCCGGGGTGGGTGGCTTCGGTGAGGGCGTCGGCCAGGACGCGCCAGATTTCGGCGGCGAGGTCGATGTTGGTGTCGGCCTGGGCCTGTTGGGCCAGGGTGCGCAGGCCCTGGATGCCGGTGGGGTCGCCGGCGAGGATGAGGAGCTGGTGGCGGAGGATTTCCAGGCGTACCTGGCCGCGGTAGGTCATCCGGGGCCGGTCGGCGGCGAGTTCGCCCAGGAGGGTGCGGGCGTCGTCGTAGCGGCCGGTGGCGTAGGCGAGGTCGGCTTTGAGAGCGGTGAGGTCCTGGCGCAGGGCGGGGGTGCCGACGAACGCGAGGGCGGCTTCGGCCTCCTGGGCGCGGTGCTGGGCCTGGGCGGGGTCGGCGGGGGTTTTCTGCAGGTGCAGGCGGCCGGCGGCCAGGCGCAGCCGGATCCACAGGGTGAGGTCCTCGCGGCTGCTGAAGCGGGCGAGGGCGTCGTCGAGGCAGGCTTGGGCGGCGGGGTGGTCACCCTGGCGCATGCGGATGGCGGCGGCGGTCCACATGGCTTCGGCCCACAGGGTGTCGCGGCGGCCTTCGACGAGGGCGGTGAGCTGGTCGGCGTGGGTGCGGGCCTCGGCGGTGCGGCCGGCTTCGGCCTGGACGGAGACCAGGGCGAGCAGGGCGGTGGCGCGGTCCTCGACGCCGAGGCTGTCGTGGACGGCGATGCGGTGGGCTTCGACGGCGGCTTCCAGGGCGGGGGTGATCTCGCCGAGGGAGCGCAGGCAGCGGGCGAGGCGGGTCAGGCCGCGTACGCGCAGTTCGCTGAGGCCGACGTCGTCGCCGAGGGCGGTCAGGCGGGTGAGGCGGTCGCGTTCGAGGGGGTGGTCGCCCTGGAGGCGGGCGGCGCGGGCGAGGATCCACAGGGCCTGCCAGCGCAGTACGGGGTTTTCGTGGCCTTCGGCGGCCAGGGCCTGGCTGAGGGGTTCGGCGGCGTCGGGTGAGCCGGTGGACGCGGCGAGGGTGAGGGCGTGGGCGAGGGAGCCGGTGGCGGGTTCGGCGAAGTCGGCGGGCTGCAGGCCGAGGCGGCCGGCGAGGTAGTCCACGGCCCGTCCGGTGGGCCGGCGGGCGCCGGATTCCAGGCGGGAGAGGTAGCCGGTGGACATGCCCTCGCCGGCCAGGGCGGTCTGCGACAGGCCCTGGGCGAGGCGGAGTTTGCGCAGGCGGTGTCCGAACGCGGGCTGTCGCAGCATGAGGGTCCCTGGGGTCGGCGGGGCGGGGGCGAGTGGGCGGGCGGGGCGGTGGGTGGGCGGGGCTCCCGGCCTGCGGTCGGCGGGCCTGCGGGGTTCCGGGTCTGCGGGGCGGCGGGTGTGCGGTCGGCGGGACTCCGGGCCTGCGAGTCTGCGGACTTCCGGGTCTGCGCTCGGTGACTGTGCGAGGTTCCGCGTCTCGGGGTCTGCGGGGCGGCAGGGCTCCGGGTCTGCGGCCGGTGGGTGCACGGGGTTCCGGGTCTGCGGGGCTCCGGGTCTGCGGCTGGCGGGTCTGCGGGGCGGCGGGCAAGGAATCTGTCGGGAACGGGCACCGAGCGTAGGGGCGGCGGCAAGGCTCCGGCAAACCTTTGCCACCCCTTCTGACCTGCCCTCATACGGATCTCATGCCGCTCTCGTGCGGGACTGGTGCGGGTCTCATGCCGGGCCCGTCCGTCTCTGGTGCGACTCTCGTGCGGATCTCGTCCCGGCCCCGTGCGGGCTTCATGCATTCCTCAAGCGGTCCTCGACCAGACCGAGGCAGACTCTCCACCGTGCCCGTATCCCAGCCCTTTTCTTGGAGCCGACGATGAGGCCACCGGCACAAGCACCCCGCACTCCCCCGGTGCCGGACAGCCACCACTCCCACGGCCCGGGCCGAGGCCCGGACGACGACATCGGCTGGCCGAGACACTGAACGGGGGCGGGGCGCGGGAGCGTTAGTACGCGGGCCCCGGCGCGGCCGCCCCTAGCCGCCTGCCCCTGGGGCAGCGGACCCGTCGCAGGGCTCCGCCGGACGCATGCCGCAGGGATCCGGGGGCGCGCAGCGCCGCTGGACACCGCGGATTTGTCAACTGGTGGCATACACCTGCGGATTGCCCGGAATCCGGGGCCTGGGAGCCGTGGGACATCACACTTCCGCTCCCAACTGCCCTCTTCGCACGGCTACATGACACCCGTCCGGGGGGGCACGACAAGAACCGGGGAGCGTAGCTCCGGCTGGGGATTCAGGGCCGTACGTGGCGCTCCGCGGCACCAGGTTGCCAGCCACGGGCACACGTCAGGAGAGCCAACACCCGCAGGACCCGGGGATCCGACAACTGCGCCCCAACCACCGTCCCCTCATGGGCTTGTAACGCTCGCACCAGGGGTCTGGGGCCTGCGAGGCAGCCCTGCGGACGGTGGTACGCGGCTCCCCCGGCGCGCTCATCCGGCTCGGCCCCGGCCGTACGGGGGCCACGCCTCACTACCCGGCTGCCGGCCGCCCGGGACACGTACGACTCAGCAGGACCAAGGGCCTTGCGCCTGCAGGGCCGCGCTACGCGGTGCGCGCTCAGCCGGTGCAGGTTCTCAGCCGTACGGGACCATCTCCGCCGCCAGGGACACGTAGTGACTCGGCCGGACCATGGGCCATGGGGCTACGGGGCCCGCACGATGCCGCCCCACGGGCTGCATGACGCGCTCAGCATGCACGGGGCCCGCCCTTACGGGACCATCCCGGCCGCCAGGGGCACGTAGGACTCGACCGGACCGGGACCTGGCCTGTGCGGGCCCGCACAGTGCCGTCCTGCGGGCCGTGGTGCGCGGGGCCCCGCCCGTACGGGGGCACACCTCAGCCCTCGGGGCTACCGGCCGCCAGGGGGAGGTAGGACGTGGCTGGACCTGGATCTCGGGGTCTGCGGGGCTGCACGATGCCGCCCTACGGGCGTGGTGCGCGGCGCTCATCCGGTGCGCGCGCTCAGCAGTTGGGGGTCCCGGCCGTACGGGGCCACGCCGCAGTACTCGGCTACCGGCCGCCAGGGGCAACGTAGGACGCGGCCTGAGCAGGGTGCGGTCGTGCCGGGCTGGCGGCTGGTGTGGGGATGCGGCGCTCGCGCGCCGGGCCTGAGCGGGCCGGGAGCGTGCGGGGGTGGGCTGGGGTAGTCAACTGCCGCTTGCTGTCGGCGCGTAGTGCTCGGGCGGGCCGGGCTGGTTGCCGCTGTGCGCAGGGTAGCCCCTGGCAGGTGCGGCGGCCGGCCGTTGCGCGGGGCCCGGCGGGGTGACGCACCGCGTGGAGCGGGGCGGGCGCTGGTGGCGGTGTGTGTACAGCGGCGTTTGGCGCGGGTGAGGGGCTGGCCGGTTCGGGGGCCGGGTGGGGGGTGTTCCGGGGTGGTGCTCGGCTGCCGGCCGGTCCGGGGGGATCGCCGTGTGGCGGTCGGTGTGGGCGGGTGCTGGCGGCCGGGCGGCCGGGCGGGGTGGGTTACCAGCCGGTGCGGGTGGCTTCGGCTTCGATGAGTTCGGCTCCGGTGCGGTAGTCGCGTTCGCGGCCCTCGGGTACCAGGCCGGGCAGGAGCAGGGTCCACAGGGCGGCGACCTTGCCGCGGAGTTCTCCGTAGGACATGCCGGTGCCGGCCATGGTCTCGATGCCGCAGGCGGCGGCCTGGACGAGGGCCTGGGCGCTTTCCCAGCGGCGGCCGGAGGCGGGGAGTTCGCCCGCATCGCGGGCCAGGCGCAGCAGGGTGCAGACGGCGGAGAGCCAGGCGGCGTGGAAGTCGACGACGGCGGGGCGGGTGCCGGCGCAGCCGCGGGGGCCGGTGCCGCCGCATTCCTTGGTGATGCGGAAGCTGGCGGGGATGGCCGGTTCCTCGTGGAGGGTCCAGGCGAGCCAGTGGGTGATGTCGATGAGGGCCTGCAGCGGGGAGAGTCCGTCCTCGCGCAGGGCGCGGACCGCGTCGTGGAGGAGGGCGGTGCCGCGTTGCTGGACGGCCTCGGCGAGTTCTTCCTTGGAGGCGAAGTGGAAGTACAGTGCCCCCTTCGTGACCCCGGCCGCGGCGGCGATCTCGCCGAGGGTGGCGTGGGCGTATCCGTTGCGGTGGAACATCTCTGCCCCGGCCCAGACCAGCCGCCTCCGGGTCCGTTCAGACCTCTCCTGCACCGATCCGTCTCCTCTCGCCACCGACACAGTCCCCCGACCCCCTCGTTTGCTGCGTCTTGCCCTTTGTTCCTTGTCTCTATTGCCTTTGTTCCTTGCCCTTCCTTGTCCCTTGTTCCGGCTGCCCGCCCCGGGGGGCCGTAACCGGAGCTACGGGTTTCCCGGAACCCCTGCCTTGCTTCTGGGGCCGGGCCCGTCCGTGGGCTCGGTCCCGTCTTTGGGCACGGTCCCGTCTCTGGGCTCGGTCGCGGTCCCGGGCCTGCTCCCGTTCCCCGGTCCCGGGTCCCGTCCTCGGACCCGATCCCGCGGGACCCGGCCTCGGTCGTGACCCGGTCCTGGGGCCGGTCCCGTACCTGGTCCCGTTGCTCTGGAACCTGGTGCCGGTTGCGGGCCCTTCGGGGTCCCACTCCCCCGAAGCTGCCTCCCGGTCCCCGGTCCCGGTGCTGGGCCTGGTTCCCTTTCCTGGTCCCGCTGCTCTGGGACCCTGCGCCGTTGCCGTTCCCGTCCGTGGTCCCGGCTCACTGGGCCTGGACGCCGGTCGCGTCCCGGTCCGTGGCCCCGGTCCCCTGGACCCGGACCCTGTCTCAGCCCGGTCCCGTCTGTGGTCTCGCTGTCCTGGATCCGACGCCGGTCCCGGTCCCGTCCGTAGCCCCGGACTCCGGTGTCGTTCTCCCGCGTCTTTGGAACCAGGCCCTGGTCCCGGTCCCCTGAGACCGGACCCGGTGCCGTCGGTAATCCCGCTGGCATGGAACCCGTCCCGGTCCCATCCCTGGCCCCGGTCCGGCCGCACTTTCGCTTCCGGCTTCCCGCGCCCCGCGCCTGGTTCCGCTTCCGCTTCCGAACCCGCGGGCCCGGCCCTGCTTCCGCGGAGCCCGTACCCCGCCCACCCCCGGGGCAGACGCCCCACCGGTGGCCGTGCTCAGACGCGTACGAGGCGTTCGCCGCCGGGTTCGGCGTGGGTCTCGGCCGGGTTCTCCGGGCCGGCCATGAGGATCGAGCGTTGCAGGCGGCGCAGGGCCACGGAGGGTTCCAGGCCCAGTTCGCGTACGAGGGTGGCGCGCAGCCGCTGGTAGACGTCGAGGGCTTCGCCGCGCCGGCCCGAGCGGTGCAGGGCGAGCATGAACTGGCCGTGGAGGTTTTCGTGGGTGCGGTAACGGGTGACCAGTACGGTCAGTTCCGCGAGCAGTTCGCGGTGGCGGCCCAGCCGCAAGTCGGCCTCGATACGCTGGTCGAGCGCGCACAGGCGGGTCTCTTCCAGCCGGCGGGTCTCCATGTCGAGCTGGACGCCGCCCTGGACGTCGGCGAACGCCGGCCCCGACCACAGGGCGAGCGCTTCGCGCAGCAGGCGTGCGGCGCCGGGGAAGTCCCCGGCGTCCATGGCGCGGTAGCCGGTCCCGGCGAGGCGGTCGAACTCGCGGACGTCGAGGGTTCCGCCCCCGCTGCTCAGGAGGTAGCCGCCGGGCAGGGTGACGAGGATGTCCTTCGCGGTCCGCGCGCCCGGCCGCCGCCCCGCCCCCGCCATGCCCATACCGGCGGCTGAGGCCGCGCCGCTTGCGGCGGGCGGGCCGGGGGTGGCGTGGGGGTCGCCGGCTCTGGGGGGTTCCAGGGCGGTGGCGATCAGGGCGCGTAACTGCAGGACGTAGGTCTGCAGGGTGGTGCGGGCACTGCGCGGGGGCTCCCCCGCCCACAGTTCCTCTATCAGCGCCGATACGGGCACCACCTGGTCGGCATGGAGGGCCAGGAGGGCCAGGACCTGCCGCGGCTTGGGAGCGGTCGGCGTGATGGAGACTCCGTTCTCCCGCACGGCCAAAGCGCCCAGTACATCGATGTCCACGCCGTACTCCCCTGTCCGTGGATGAGTCGCACAGCCAGTAGAAAACAGGACCGGCGGTTTGTCAATATCAAACCGGTCGCGCTGTTTTGGCGGTCAGTCAGCTCCTACGGAACGTCAGAAAGTGTGCGTGAGCTGGCATTTGAGATCCCCATGGGTGGCGGCGGGAGGACTGGGCGAGGCTTGACGGGTGCTCGACGAGGGCCACAGGGGCCCGGTTTCCGGGCTGTAAAGAGACCGCTCGGTCTGGTCTGTGGGCGGGGGCTGGGGCGCGGGCCGGGGTGGCGGCGCACCCAGGGCCGATCCGGTGCCGACACCCGCGCCAGGGCCCCTCCCAGCACTCGCGCCCGTGGCCGGCCCAAGTCCTGCGTCCAGGCCGGGTCCTGTGCCCGTCCGCGTACAGGCGCCCGTTCCGGTTTCTGCGCCGGGGCCGCTCGGTCCCGTACCGACAGCCCGGACCGGCGCCCGTGCCCGTGCTGGTGCTTGCGCCCATGCGCGTGCACGTGGCCGTTCCGGTTTCTACGCCTGGGCCGCCCGGTCCCGTACCAGCGCTCGCGCCCAGGGCCTGTGCCCAGGCTGACGCCTGTGCCCGTACGCGCGCAAGCGCCCGTTCCGGATTCTGCGCCGGGGCCACCCGGTCCCGGACCGGCACCCCGTACCAGCGCCGTACCCAGGGCCTGCGCCCGAGCTGGCGCTTGTGCCCGTACGCATGCAAGCGTTTGTTCCGGATTCCGCATCTGGGCCCGGTCCCGTACCGACACCCGTCCCAACGCCCTCGCCCGTGGCCTGTACAGGAGCTGCAGCCAGGCCGACTCTGGGCCCGCGCGTGCACACGTGCCCGTTCCGGTTCCTGCGCCTGGGACGCCCACTCCTTCGCGCCTGGGCTCATTCCCGCGCCCGTGGCCGTGGCCGCTCCTGTGTCCGCGGCAGCGCCTGCGCCTGTCCCAGTACCCGCATCTGCGCCCGGAGCACCCATCCCTGCCCCGAGCCGTTCCGGTGCCCGCGTCCGTGCCCGTACCTTCGCCCGCCCCTACTCCAGCGTCTGCGCACATAGGCCCGCGCCTGCGACTGTGGCCGTACCCGCCTCCGCTCCCGCGCCTGGGCCAACACCTCTGCCCGCACCTGCACCTGGGCCGCCCGCCCCTGCCTTCGGGCCCGTTCCGGCTCCCGCGCCTGTGCCCGTTCCCGCGCCTGCGGCTGCGGCTGCGGCTGCCTCCGCTCCTGTGCCTGGGCCAGCACCTGCGCGCGTTGCAGGGCCCGCTCCTGCGCCCGGACCGCCCGTCTCCGCGCACGGGCCAGCCACGCTGTCCGCGCCCGTGCACCTACCTGCGCCCGCCCCCGCGCCTGTGCGTGTGTCCGGGCCCGCACCGGTGCCGGTGCCCGTTCCCTCAACTGTGCCCGGGACGCCCGTCCCTGGGCCTTGACCCGTTCCGGTGCCCGCCCCAGCCCTTGCGCCTGCGCCTGGGCGCGTGCTCAGGCCCGCACCCGCGCCTGTGGTGGCGGCTGTGCCCGGCCCCGCCTGCACTTCCGGGGTCGGGCCGGCGCCTGTGCGCGTACCCGGGCCTGCACCTGGGCTGCCTGCCTCTGCCTCCGGGCCCGTTCCGGCGCCCGCGCCCGTGCACATACCTGCGCCCGCGCCCGCACCAGCGGCTGTGGCCGTACCTGCCTCCGCTCCTACGCCGGAGCCAGCACCTGCGCGCGTTCCAGAGCCCGCCCCTGCGACCGGGCCGCCAGGCTCCGCGCACGGGCCCGCCCCGCTGGCCGCGCCCGCGCCTGTGCGTGTATCCGGGGCTGTGCCCGTTCCCTCAACTGTGTCTGGGCCCCCCGTCCCTGAGCCTTGGCCCGTTCCGGAGCCCGCCCCAGCCCCCGCCCCTGCGCCTGGGCGCGCGCTCAGGCCGGCACCCGTGCCTGTGGCTGCGGCTGTGCCGGGCCCCGCCTGCACTCCTGAGGTCGGGCCGGCGCCTACGCCCGTACCAGGGCTCCCTCCTGTACCCGGGCCGCCCAACTCCGCGCCCGGGCCCGCTCCGCTGCCCGCACCAGGGCACGTACTTGCCCCCGCGCCTGCGCCTACGCACGTACCGGTGCCCGTTCCCGCCCCCGCGCCCGGCCCGACGCCTAGACCCTCACGCACACCTGGGCCCGCACCCTTCCCCACCGCCCCACCCACCCCCGACCCCTGCGGCATCAGCGCGTCCAGGACCGTATCCGCCGCCAGGCGGGGCAGGATCAGGGCCCACAGGCGGGTCAGGGTGCGGGGGGCGACCCACTCCTGCTCGCCGGCGGCCAGGACTTCCAGGCCGACCGTGGCGGCCACCACCAGGCGGGCGGCGTCCGCGGGCAGCAGGCCCGGCGCGAGGGAGCCCTCCCGGGCCGCGGCCGCCACCGTCTGCTCCACCCACCGCCGCCACTGGCGGCGCAGGTCGACCTCACCCGCGAAGGCGGGATCCGCGCACAGCCCGAACCCGGCCCGCACCACCACATCCCCGGCGAGCAGCGCCGCCAGCGCGTGGGAGGCGTCGACCAGCACCTGCAGCCGGTCCGCACCACGCCCCGCCGCGGCCTCGCCCGCGACGGCCGTGACCGCCCGCAGCGCGTGCCCGGCCCGGTCCTGGACGGCCTGCGCGAGCGCGGGCTTGCTCGCGAAGTGGAAGTGCAGCCCGCCCGCGCTGATCCCGGCCTGCCGGCTGACCGCCGCGATCGAGGTGGCGACGTACCCCTGCCCGGCGAACACCTCCGCCGCCGCGCGCACGAGGGCTTCACGCGTCCGCTCGCCGCGCTCCTGCTTGGCCATGGAGTCTCCACAAACCGCCAACGCGGTTTGCACCTGTGGGATAGAAGATCTTCGCGGTCCACGCTCGGCCGGACCACCGGAGTCCCGCTCGCGTCCCGCTGGAGCCGCACCGGAACCCAGGACCGAAGCCCCGGCCCCGGAGCGCCGGCCCCGGAGCGCCGGGCCGCCGCCCGCGCAGCCCGCCCCTGCGGCAGCGGGCCCGGTGTCCGCGCCGGCCGCCGCCGGCAGCGGGCCCTCCGGGGCTCTCCTGCCCGGCCGTTCAGGCCGTATACCCCGAACACCCGCCCCGCTCACCAGCCTTGAGGCCGTCCGCCCGCGCCGTACGGGGCCGGTGCCCGCCGCACGCCCCGTACGTCCCGGCGTACCACCCGGGTACGAGCCCACGCGCGTCCGGCGGCCCGGCCGGCAGCGGAAGCCCCGAACCCGGCGGCCCGGGGCGGCCCGGAGCGGCCGGGGGCGGCCTCAGGACAGGGCCGGCTGCGGCCGGGCACCAACCCCGGCCCCCGGCCCCTGCCCGGCCCCGGGCAGGACGGAGATGCCCATCTCCGCCCCCACCCGCTCCCCCCGGTCGGTGGCCATGTCGAGTCTGGCCAGGACCGCCGGCGTCGCGATCGAGGGATAGATGTGCTGATAGACGGCGGCGACCCGCTGCTCGATGTCCTCCCGGTCGCTGAGGGTCTGGGAGAAGATCTGCGCCCCGGTCCAGCACGCCGACAGGATCCACGCCGTCTCGGCCGGGTCGACGTGCGGCAGCAGTTCGCCCTGCTCCTTGGCCCTGGCCAGCAGCCCGCGCGTGAACTCGATCCAGCCCGGCACCGATCCCCCGCCGAAGATGTCACGCATCCCCGGCCCCAGCGAGAGCCGCGCACCCGCGCTCAGCATCGGGTCGCGTTTCATCCGGAACGCCAAAACCATCGCCACGTCCACCAGTTCCTGCAGCTTGCTCTCCCGCTCGGGCACCCCGCCCTCGGCGAACTGCTCGTCCAGGACCCCCTGGGCCAGTTCCAGCTTGGAGGCGAAGTGGAAGTACAGGGCCCCCTTGGTGACGCCCGCCCGGGCGAGGATGTCCGCGATGGTGGCGGCGTCGTAACCGCGCTCGTCGAAGACCGCCGCCGCCGCTTCCAAGATCGCGCGTCGCGTACGTACCGCACGCTCCTGCCGTGCCACGGGTGCCTCCGTTGTCCATGGGCCGTTGCCTGGCGGATCCGCGCGAGCCGGATCCGCCACCCCCATTAAAACCAACCAGAAGGTCCGATTGTTTTCAAGCACGCCGGGCGCGGGCCGCCCACCCGCTCATCCCGCCACCGGAGTACCGCCTTCCGGGGCGAGGAGCACCGGCAACTCCCGCAGCCCGTTGGAGATGAACGACTCCACCCGTGCCAACTCCCCCGCCCCGCACCGCTCCTGGAGGACCGCCCGCGGGAACCGCTCGAAGAACCGGCGCAGCGCGATCGCGCACTCCGCCCGCGCCAGCGTCGCGCCCAGGCAGTGGTGCGTGCCGAACCCGAACGACAGATGCTGCCCGCGCGTGGAGCGCGTCACGTCGAAGCGGGCCGCGTCCGCGCCGTGCACGGCCGGGTCCCGGCCGGCCGCCCCGAAGGACACGATGATCGGATCCCCGCGCCCGATCACCACCCCCTCCCCCATGTCGATGTCCTCCACCGCGAACCGCAGCAGCCCGTAGAACGCCGGCGCCTGCACCCGCAACGCCTCCTCCACCACGTCCTCCCACGACGCCAGCCCCTCCCGCACCAGCGCCAACTGTTCCGGATGCGCCAGCAGTTCATACAGCGCGGTGCAGATCAGATTCGCGGAGGTCTCATAACCGGCGGTGAACAGCAGAATCAGATTGTCGACCAACTCCTTCTCACTGAGCCGCACCTCCCCACCCCCACCCGAACCAGAAACACCACCGCTGACAGGGCAGACCCCCACGCCGTAGCCCGCGCCCTCACCCGTACGGGGAGCAGAGACGGCGGAGGCGTCGGCAGTGGCGGTGGCAGTGGCGGGGCAGGCTCCCGCCTCCGGGCCCGCCTCCGCGGCTACGCCGGTGCCCGCACCGGGGTCCGCACCCGGGCCCGCATCCACGGCGTCGCCCGCGCCCGATCCCGTACGGGAGCCACTGGCGGCGGCAGTGTCGGTGACGGGGCAGCCACCCGCCTCCGGACCGGCACCCGCACCCACGCCCGCCGGTACGCCGATCCCCGCGCCCGCGTCGATACGGGAACCAGAAGCGGTGGCAGCGGCGGTGACGGGACCGGCACCCGCACCCGAACCGGCTTCCACACCCACACCGTTGGCCGCAGCCGCAGCCGCACCCGTACGGGGCCCAGTGGCGGCGGCGGTGCGGATACCCGCCTCCGGGCCGACACCCGCAGCCACACCGTCGCCCGAACCCAGGTCCATACGGGGCCCGGTGGCGGCCGAGGCCGCGGCCGCGGCGGTGACGGGGCAGCCACCCGCACCCAGACCCGCACCCAGGCCCGCAGCCGCATCCGCGCCGGTACCCGCACCCGGCGCCGCACCGGCAGCCGCATGCGCGCCGGGGTCCGTATCCGGCCGGGTGCCGGGGTCGGCGCCGGTGGGGTGGTCGCGGGCGGCGATCAGGGCGCTGGTGAGGTCGTCGCCGGGGTGTGCGCGGCGGTGGGCGACGAGGTCGGCCATGGTCACATCGAGGTCGGCGGCGTTCTGCCGGGCGTCCTCGGCGCTGATACCGGTGTCGAAGAACCCCTTGATGATCTTGTGGAGGGGGGCCCAGGAACGCTCCGGGATCCCGAACAGCTCGAAGACGATCCGGGTGGGCAGCTCATGGGCGAACTCCGCGCGCAGGTCCACCGCCCCGCCCGGCTCGGCCGCCTCCAGCCGGTCCAGCAGACCCTCCGTGATCTCCTCGATCCTGGGTCTCATCGCGGCCACCCGGCGGGCGGTGAACGCGCCCGCCACGGGGCGGCGCAGCCGGGCGTGTTCGTGACCGTAGGCGGTGATCATGTTCTGCACCGACACCCAGATCGCCAGCGGCCACTGCGCGCCGACCTCACCGTCGATCCAGGCCGGCCAGTGCCGGTAGGCGTCCTTCGAGACCCGCGGGTCCACCAGCAGCCGCCGTATGTCGGCCTGCCGGTTCACCGCCCACGCCCGCACACCCCCCGGCAGCACCACCGCCACCGCAGGCCCCCCTTCCCGGATCCGCGCCGCCTCACCATGCACATCCCCACCGGCAGCATCAATCTCAACAACCCCGGCAGCCCGGGCGATCCCAGCATCCACGGCCAGCGCGGGCATCTCGACAGCCCCTGCGCTGTGGGCGACCTCGGCCCGCCCAGCAGCCTCGGGAACGTCGGGTGTCCCGGCAGTGCCGGCGACCTGGGCAACGCCCGCCGTCCCAGCGCTCGCGGCGACCTCAGCACCCACGGCCAGCCCAGGCATCGTGGCAACGTCAGGGATCTCAGCAGCCCCGGCCAAGCCAGCGACGTCAGCTGGCCCGCCGACCCCGGCCGGCCCCGCGCCCCCGGTCGACTGAACGCCGTCAGTCAGCCCGGCGCCGTCAGGCATCCCGACGACGGCGGCCAGCCCGGCGACGCCGGCCAGCTCGGGCACGGCGGCCGGCTCGCCGCCATCGACGCTCTCGGGACTGCCGGCCAGCCCGGCGCCACCGCCGGCCCCAGAGAGGCCGACCACCTCAGCGAAGCCGACCACCCCGGGCAGGCCGACCACCTCAGGGACGAGACCGCCCCCCTCCGGGGCCTCAGCGCACGGGACCATCTCAGGCTCATCGACAGGGCACTGACGAGGGTTCATCTCACAGCTCTCCAGACAGGCGGCGGTTATGACGGCGACAGGGCGCGACCGGTGGTCCACACCCCGCATTTCCAAACCGCCCATCCGGTTCTTGATTCACCGGCGGCGGCCCCGAGTCTGGCACGCCCCGCCCCGCATGCCAATGGTTTCCGGCCCCCGCCCCGCACCCCACCGCCCCCACACCCCCCAACCGGACGCCGGCCCCGCCCGGGCCGGGGCCTGTCCAGGGCGGGACGACTGAACAGCAGATGCCAACTCCCTTGCGGACCAGCGCATTCGACCCGAAGAACTCCCCCACCACACACAGCCCGCGGCCCGCCGCCCGCCGCAGCCGGCCGGCCGCGGTATCCGCTGGTCGACGTCACACCGCCCCCCGCAAATGGGCCGCGCCGGACCACGAACGGAGCGGGGGCTTCGACATCCGTACCGGCTGAGGACCTTGCAAACAAAACCGGAGAGTACGTATCTTGCGTGTCGCGAGCGCTACCCGTCCCGTCCCATCTGTCGAACGGCTCTGCGGGAGAAGGTCCATGACCATGCTGACGATTGCCCAGAACGCGCCCGTCCTGCCCCTGCCCCTCCCCCTGCCCGCCCCCGGCACGGGGCAGAAGCAGGAGCAGCCGTGGATGCGCTGCAACGACGCCCGCGCGCTGACCACCACCGTGCCC
This sequence comes from Streptomyces sp. NPDC047014, assembly GCF_040644195.1. Classification (NCBI taxonomy): domain Bacteria; kingdom Bacillati; phylum Actinomycetota; class Actinomycetes; order Kitasatosporales; family Streptomycetaceae; genus Streptomyces; species Streptomyces sp. NPDC047014. The sequence continues at coordinate 63,742 of NZ_JBEYVX010000017.1, forward strand.
CGGGAGTACGTCCACCGCCGCTCCCTGGCGGAGGTGTTCCTCACCGGCTGCGAACGCACCGGCGCCGACACCTTCTCCCTCACCGGCCAGTGGCCCCGCGCCCACACCTTCTTCACCAGCGCCGACGGCACCAGCCACGACCCCGTCCAGGTCGGCGAGACCGTCCGCCAGGTCGGCCTCTACCTCTGCCACGCCGCCTACGGCGTCCCCCTGGACCACAACGTCCTGCTGTGGAGCCTGGACTTCACCTCCCGCCCCGGCCGGCTGCGGATCGGCCGCACCCCCAGCGACCTCGAACTAACCGCCACCTGCACCGACTTCGCGTGGAAAGGCAGCCGGTTCTCCGGACACCTGCAGGTCGACATCCACCGCGACGGCCACCTCACCGGCACCGGCACCGCCCGCTTCTCCTGCGTCACCAACGCCACCTACCGCCGCCTGCGCGGCGAACGCGGCATCCTCGCCCCCTCCCGCCCCCTGCCCCGCCGCACCCCCCTGCCCGCCGCGGCCGCCGGCCGCCTCCTGGACTTCGACGTCGTCCTCGCCCCCACCGGCCGGCCCGGCCGCTTCGAACTCAGCCCCGACCTCGGCCACCCCATCCTCTTCGAGCACACCGGCGACCACCACCCCGGCATGGTCCTCGTCGAAGCCGCCCGCCAGGCCGCCTGCGGCCTCCACCCCCCGGGCACCTTCACCCCCACCGCCATCGCCACCACCTTCCACCACTACGCCGAACTCGACGCCCCCTGCTGGATCGACGCCACCCTCACCGCCCCCGGCCACGTCACCGTCACCGGCCACCAGGAAAACCACCCCGTCTTCCACTCCACCGTCACCACCACCTGACCCCCCCGCCTGGCCGCCCCCACCCACCCCGGCGGCCAGGCAGACAGACACTCCCACCCCCAGACACCCCCACCCACCAGGCCCCCCGGGCGCCACCCCACGCCGCTGCGACGAAGCGGACGAGCGACCACCCCCGACAGCACCACACGCCCGCGCAAGGAGCACGCTCAACGGACCCCCATCCGACACGCACACACCGGACGGGCGGACGGGCGGGCGGACGGGCGGGCGGGCGGACGGGCGGACGGGCGGGCGGACGGGCGGACGGGCGGGCGGACGGGCGGACGGGCGGACGGGCAACGATCACGTACACGGCAGAAGCCACGGCAGCACAAGCGCCCACCGCCCAGACTCCATCAGCAGCACCCACGGTCAAACGACGACGGACGGCATACGACGTGCCCACGGCGCAGCTACGGCAGCCCGCATCCCCGCACGAGCAGCTCCACCACGCCGGACCCGCTACGACCACCCCAACACCCGCAGGCCCATGGGGCGAACCCGCCATTGCAGGAACCCTGGAGCGCCTCCGGCCCAGATGGCAGACGGACAGCGGGAGTCCACCGCCGCAGGTCCGCGGCGGGCAGAGCTCCAAAAGCCGGGCAGCAAACAGCATGCACGTGCACGGCTCGTCCGGCTGGTCACGGCCCGCGGGCGCAGTCCGTACGGACACCCGTACGCAGAACAAGCCGGCGAGGCCCACCACGGTCGCGCAGCAGCGGGCCCGGCACAGGAACAGCGCGTACGGCCGGCCGGTCACGGCAGAGCAGATGACCGCACCAGGCCCGCCGTAGCACCTCCCCCAGCGGCCAGAGCGCAGAGCGGCCAGCCGCACGGCGAAGCAGCTCCGGCGCTGAACGGACCACAAGAGGACGACGGCCACATACAGCGATCCACCCGGGCCGGTCACGGCCCAACAGGTGACCGCCCGCACGGATCCCAGAACCCAGCACGCGCCGGCGACCCATCCGGCCAGCACCCGTCTCACGGCAGGTGATGGCGGCATGCACGGCTGCGGACCCGAACCGCGCCGCGAGCCACCCCCGCAGGAAGACCGCCTGCACGCAGCACGGCATCGCTGTCCCAACACCACTGTGGTTGGGACACGCTGCCAGCCCCACGGGACGGAACCGGTCCGGTAGCCCACCCCACGGCGGCGATGAGGCGCTGACCTTCCCGCCGCACAGCTCCCTCCACACGGCCGGGGTCGCGATGCGGGACCGCACCACCTCCCACCCCCGGCCGGGCTGAGAACCGTCCCCCAGCTGCTGTTCAAGAACGACTTCGACGACGGCGAATCCATCGCGCCCGACAACCAACCACGTCAACTGTCGCTCGGATCCGGCCGGTCCCACACACCTACGCGGCAGCCCGCCCCCTCAGCCCGGGGCGCAGCAAGCACCCGGCAGGTCAAAGGCCGCCGCACGACGACAGGCAGCCGCCGGACGTCCGGCCCCGCGACCCGGGTCAGCCACTCGCGCAGGGATCGGCCGCTACGTACGCCGGTGACGCTCAGGCCAGCCATCTGTCAGACGCCGGGCCTCGGCCGTGACCTCGGCGTCGAGCTGGGCCACCGTGCGGTTCCCGTACTCGACGATGTCGTACTCGTCGTCCAGCTCGGCCAGCCGTTCCGCCGGCGGCAGCTGATGACCGAACCGCCGATGGACACGAAAAGCCAGCTCGCGCGGCGTCAGCCGGCCCGCGAGATGCTGGTGCGCGAGCGCCCGCACGCAGGCGTCCCGCCCGGCCTCACTCTCACGCGGGTAGAACACCAGGCCCAGCTCATCGAGCACGCCAGGAAGCACGTCCGGCACCTCGTACTCCGCCTCACCCCGGCTGTACCCGGCCAGAATCCTCAGCCCGGGACTGTCCAGCCCGGCCACCAGCGCCGAACACGCGACCTCCACGACATCCTGCGCACCCACCTCACCGACACTCCACAAAACGGCAAGATCCTGCAGGTCATCGGCAACAGCATCAATCGCGGACATGCCTACATGATCGCCCGCACACCACGACCCCGTCGAGCGCATTCCCGCCCAGGGCACCGCGGCCCCGGCCCCGCCCACCCGATGACCTCCCCCGCGGGCTCCCGCCCACGCCCATCCAGCGTGACCACCCCGCCGACCGACCGCACCAGCGCCCCGAGCAGCACCGGTAATACGGCGCAGGCCCCGCACAAGGCAAACCTGACGACCCCTGGCAGGGGCGCAGCCCCGTCCGGACCCCGCCGGGGCATGCCCGCAACCAGCCGCGGAAGCCCCCACAGAACGGGGCGAGGCGCGGCAGGACACACCCTCAGCCCCACCCGAGGCAGAACAGCATCCGGCCGACCTCGCCGGCACCTGCCGGCCCCGGCACTCCGACACGTCCCGCCGGCACAAGCCGCCCCACCGACCCCGACAAGCCCCGACCGCGGCCGGCACCCGGCAAGTCACCCAGCACCCACAGACCCCAGCCGGCTCCGGCGGCACCCCGCCCCCGCCGGCCGCCAGCCCGGCCCAGGCCCCCGCAGCACCGGCGAACACCAGCCAGCCCCACCACCGTCAGCCGACTCCGGCAGACCCTGCCACCACCGGCCGGCCCTCCGGCGGGCCCCGCCGACACCGGCCCACCGCCCACAGCGACAAACCACGCCCTCGTTGCCGCTTCCATGGCTCCACACTGGGCCTGACGGCCTTCGGAACCGGCACGGCCTCCCCCTTGTTGCGGTGGACGGCCTGAGGGCTCGTGTCACCGGGCCCGGAGGTATCGAGGAACCGCTGAGGAGAGACTTGAGCAGCGGCTCGACCCGAGCCGGGAAAGCTCTCCGCAACGGCGACGCGGCAGCTCGATGCCCTGGCAAGGCCGGACGAAAGCGCGGCTGGGGCCCGCACGTGATCCACACCCGCGACATCCATGTCTCCTTCGGCCTGGACGCCGGCGAGAGCGAACACGACGCCACCGCCGCCACACCGGTTGCCAGGAACGCCTTCGACGAACGCCGTCCCCACACGAACCCCAGCTCCACGAACACGCCGCGAAGCTGCAGGCCAAGCACCCAACGGTGCCGGTCGTGGGGCCCATCAGCCAGCCTCGACCAGGACCCTGCCACCTGGGCGGCCGCCGGTGACAGAGGCTGCCCCGGCTGACGACAAGGCCGATCCCCGGCCTCTCCCCGGGCGAGGCAACAACCACACCGAGGACGCGGTCACCATCGCGGACGGCACCGCTCGATGCCCCGCACACTGCATGCCATCAAGAGGCAAGGGAGGCGATCGCCTCCACTGGAGATGATCACGGGCTTCAACGACGACCGGCCACGGAAGCGACTCACACCGCCAACCGGCCCCACGACCCGCCGACGCAGTCACCCTTCACCGGAGCACGTACCCGGGCCGCAGCTGCAGCACCACGCCGCCCCGACAACGCCCGCATCAAGATCATCAACAGTCCGTTCAGCGAGCCGACCCGACATCAACGCCCTCGACCGGACAGGACTGCCACCCACAACCCCGCAAGACCGCCCCGGACGACACCCGGCCCCTGCAACCCGACCCGGACACACCCACCCCGCAGCCCAAGCCCCACGCCGACTCGAACTACACACACACCAAGACCGACACCAGCACACAGCCTCGGCGGCGAGCCCTCCAGCACCCCATAAGGGACCTGCCCGAACACACAGGCCCCCCACACCCTCACGCCCCCGCCCCCGCCCCCGCCCCCGCCCCCGCCCCCGCCCCCGACTCAACCCACCACACCAACCTCGCGCAACGCCCTACAACCCCAGATACTCCCGATACCAACCCGCGAACTCCCCGAACGCCTCCCCGAACACCGGACCCGGCGACGTCCCCACCACACCCCACAACCGATCACTGTTGAAGAAATGATCCACCGTCAACAGATCCAACTGCCGCCGCACCACACCGGCCGGAACCCCACCCGCCTCCAACCGCCGCAACGCATCCTCCACACCCACCTCCCCCACCGGCAACGGCAACCCCAGACCCCCACACACCACCTCCACCAACTCCCGCGCCCCCACCGGCACCGGATGCCCCGCATGCAACACCCCCCGCACCCCAACACCCCCCATCAACGCCAGATCCACCAACACCCCCGCCAACACATCCACCGACACCCACGACACCCGCGCCCCACCACCCCCCACCCACACCGGCAACCGCCCCAACAACCCCACCAACGAAGGCACCACCCACCGATCCCCCGCCCCGAACACCAAATGCGGCCGCACCACCACACCCCCCGCAGCCACCACCAACCGCTCCCCCGCAAGCCGCGTCACACTCCGCACCGACCCCGGAAACTCCCCCACCCCACCCTCCACCACCCCACCATGCGGACCCACCCCATACACCGCAGCCGTCCCCAACTGCACCACCCGCCCCACACCCGCACGCCCCGCCTCCCCCAACAACCCCCGCGTCCCCTCCACATTCACCACCCGACACTCCCCCACCGAACCCCCCACACACGACGCCAAATGCAACACCACCCCCACCCCCTCACACACACCCCGCAACGACCCCACCCGCCCCAAATCCCCCACCACCACCTCCACACCACCAACCCCCACCACGGGCGCAACACCCCCACCGGCACCAGCACCCACACCCGCGCTCACACCAACCCCCGCACCCGCACCCGCAACCCCAGCCCCGCCCACCGACAGACCCGCACCACCACTCACGCCCTCAAACCCACCAGCACCCACCACAGACCCAACACCCGTACCCGCACCACCACCCGCACCCACCACAGAGCCCGCACCCGACCCCGCCACACCACCCACACTCGCCACACCCGGCACGACACCCCCACCCACACCCAACGGGGCACCCACACCCGGCACCACACCCCCACCCGCCACGGACCCCGCCCCCACACCCGCCCCCACCAGAGCAGCCACCCCCGCCAACACCCCCTCCACCGCCCCCCGACGACGCACCAACACCCGCACCCGCACACCCCGACCCACCAACCCCGCCACCACCCGCGACCCCACAAAACCACCCCCACCCGTCACCAACACCACCCCACCCACACCCACCGCCACCACCCCACCCCACCCTGTTACCGTCACGCCATGACCCCACCCACCCACACCACACCCCTCCTCCACAACAGATCCGCACTCATCACCGGCGCCAGCACCGGAATCGGCGCCGCCACCGCACGCCTCTTCGCCCAAGAAGGCGCCGCCCTCACCCTCATCGCCCGCAACGAACCCCAACTCGCAGCCCTCACCAAAGAACTCACCGACCAAGGCCACCACGCCCAATACATCACCGCCGACGTCCGCAACCCCCACGACATCGCCAAAGCCGTCCAAGCCGCCATCACCACCTACGGCCACCTCGACGCCGCCTTCAACAACGCCGGCACCGGCACCACCCCCAAACCCCTCCACCTCCTCGACGAACACACCTACGACACCATCATGGACACCAACCTCCGCGGCACCTGGAACGCCATGCGCCACGAAATACCCGCCATGCTCACCCACGGCCACGGCACCATCGTCAACACCAGCAGCACCGCCGGCCTCGTCGCCACCCCCGTCTCCGCCCCCTACATCGCCTCCAAACACGCCATCATCGGCCTCACCAAAGCCGCCGCCAACGAATACGCCCAACACAACATCCGCATCAACGCCATCGCCCCCGGCACCACCCACACCCCCATGACCACCCCCTGGCTCAACAACAACCCCCACATCAAACACACCCTCCTCACCAACAACCCCCTCCCCCGCATGGCCACCCCCCACGAAATCGCCCAAGCCGCCCTCTTCCTCACCACCCACCAATCCACCTACATCATCGGCACCACCCTCACCATCGACGGCGGATGGACCACCCGATAAACCCAGACACACCAAAAACACCAAAGGCAACAAGGTGCAGGGCAACTAAGAACTGATCAGCCCGAGTTCGAGATCCCTCGCAGCCGCGCCTCCGCGCTCGCCAGCAGCATGTCCAGTGCCAGCGGGTACGCGCTGCGGTTCATGCGGGCCGCCAGCAGCCCTGCCGTAGCCGCGATATGGGGGTACTCCTCCGCCGGCAGGCGGGCGTACGTGGACTCCCACTGGCGTTCGTCCGAGCTGCGGGAGGTCTCCGCCAGGGCGAGGGCGCCCGCGTCCAGGGCGGCGAAAGCCAGGGACTGGTCGATGAACGCGTGGTAGATCGCGACCGCCTCCGGGTCTGGGAAGCCCGCGGTGCGCAGGATGCCCAGGACCGTCTCGTCCGTGGCGATCTCCCGCGGGCGGCCGGTCACGCGGCTCGCGGTCAGGACCGCGGCCTGGGGGTGGGCGAGGTAGGCGCCGTGGATGCCGAGGCCGAGCGCGCGCAGGTCGGGGCGCCAGTCGCCGGTGGCGGTGAAGGCGTCCAGGGCGCGGCCGATCAGCTCCTCGCCGATGGCGAGGGTGAGGCCGTCCATGCCGTCGAAGTAGCGGTAGAGGGTGCTCGGGTCCGCGCCCAGGGCGGCGCCGAGGCGGCGGGCGGACAGGCCCGCGCTGCCGTGTTCGCGCAGCATGCGCAGGGCGGTGTCGACGATCAGTCGTTCCGACAGGACCGTGCCCTGGCGGGTGGGGCGGCGGCGTCTGCGGGCCTCCTCCGGGACCACCTTCTTGGCCATCGTGCTGTCCTCCTGTCGGGTGTGTCCGGTGCGTCTGTCCGTGGGGTCTTGCGGCAACACTTATGCCAACACCATTGACCTTAACTTCGGCGGACGGCTTTCATCCCCTGCCATGGGGGTGCGGACGGCCGCGTCCCCGCCGAGGCAGAGAGGGTTTGTCATGCGTGTTCTGCTCGTGGGTGCCGGTGGTGTGGGGACCGCGATCACCCGGATCGCCGCCCGCCGCGACTTCTTCGACGGGTTCGTCGTCGCCGACTACGACCCGGCCCGCGCCGAGGCCGCCGTGGCCGCCCTCGGGGAGGCGGCCCGCGGAAGGTTCACCGCGCGGCGCGTGGACGCCTCCGACACCGCGGCCGTCACCGGACTGCTGGAGGCGGAGGGCTGTGACGTACTGCTGAACGCCACCGACCCCCGCTTCGTGATGCCGCTGTTCGAAGCGGCGCTGGCCGCGGGCAGCCACTACCTGGACATGGCCATGTCCCTGTCACGGCCGCATGCGGAGCGCCCGTACGACACCTGCGGGGTCAAGCTCGGCGACGAGCAGTTCGCGCGGGAGCGGGAGTGGGAGAAGTCGGGGCGGCTGGCGCTGGTCGGGATGGGGGTGGAGCCGGGGCTGTCGGACGTCTTCGCCCGCTACGCGGCCGAGGAGCTGTTCGACGAGATCGAGGAGATCGGCATCCGGGACGGGGCGAACCTCATGGTGGAGGGGTACGACTTCGCCCCCTCCTTCAACATCTGGACGACGATCGAGGAGTGCCTGAACCCGCCCGTGGTGTACGAGCGCGAGCGCGGGTGGTTCACGACTGAGCCGTTCAGCGAGCCGGAGGTGTTCGAGTTCCCCGACGGGATCGGGCCGGTGGAGTGCGTCAACGTCGAGCACGAGGAGGTGCTGCTCGTGCCGCGCTGGGTGGACGCCCGGCGCGTGACCTTCAAGTACGGGCTGGGCGAGGACTTCATCGGCAAGCTGCGGACCCTGCACGCGCTCGGGCTGGACTCGACCGCTCCGGTCACGGTGCGGAGCGCGGACGGGGAGACCGTACGGGTGTCCCCGCGCGACGTGGTGGCGGCCTGCCTGCCGGACCCGGCGACGCTGGGCGAGCGGATGACCGGGAAGACTTGTGCCGGTACGTGGGTCAAGGGCGTCCGGGACGGCCGGCCGCGCGAGGTGTACCTGTACCACGTGGTGGACAACCAGTGGTCCATGCGCGAGTACGGCTCGCAGGCCGTGGTGTGGCAGACCGCGGTCAACCCGGTGGTGGCGCTGGAGCTCATGGCGCGGGGCGAGTGGGCGGGGTCGGGGGTGCTGGGGCCGGAGGCGCTGGATCCGCGCCCCTTCCTGGAGCTGCTGACGGCCTACGGTTCGCCGTGGGGCATGCGCGAACAGGGGTGAGCCCGCGCCCCACGACCACCTTCCCCCCCCCATGACTACCCGGCTCCGGCCCCTGGCCGTCCTCGCTCCAGGGCCGTTGTCAGTGGTCGGGGAGAAGATCTTCGACATGACGATTCTCGCCGCCGATGAGGCGTACTCCGCCCTGCCCGCTTCCGCCCCCACCACCGCCGCGGAGCCCGCCGCCCCCGTCCTCTCCGTCGGCTCCGAGCGTGCCGCGTACGAGGCCGTACTGGACCAGCTGCGCGCGGCCTCGCGGGCGTACTACGGCGGCGGTGACAGCGAGCTGGACGACGTCTCCTACGACCGGCTGCGGCTGGCGGCCCTGGCCTGGGAGGAGGCGCACCCGGCCGAGGTGGCCGCCGGCTCCCCCACCGCCCTGGTCGCCGACGGCGCGGCCCCGACCGGGGACATCGCGCACACCTCCCCGCTGCTGAGCCTGGACAACGTCTTCGACGCCGACGGGCTGGTGGCCTGGGGTGCCTCCCTGGAGCGCCGGCTGGGGCACGCCCCGCAGGGCGGGTACACCGTGGAGCCGAAGATCGACGGGGCGGCCGTGGCCGCGCGCTACCGGCAGGGCCGCCTGGTGCAGATCGTCACGCGCGGCGACGGCAGCCACGGTGAGGACGTACGTCATGTCATCGGGCAGATCGACGGGCTGCCGGAGGCGCTGGAGCGGCCGGTGACCGTCGAGGTGCGAGGTGAAGTCGCCTTCACCCAGGAGCAGTTCGAGACGGCGAACACCGTCCGGGCGGCCCACGGCGCGCCGGTCTTCGCCAATCCCCGCAACGGCGCGGCGGGCACGCTGCGGGCGAAGGACCGGCCGTACCGGCTGCGGATGACGTTCTGGGCGTACGGCGCGGTGGACCTGGACGGCGAATCGTTCCTGCCTGCGGACACCTCGCACGCCGAGGTGCTGGCCGCCGTGGCGGAGCTGGGCATAGGCACCACCGCGGGCACGGTCGCCGGGTGCGCTGTGGCGGCGGACCTGGCCGGGGTGCAGGAGCACGTCGACCGGATCGCGGCACTGCGGGCGGGGCTGGATGTCGGCATCGACGGCGTGGTGGTCAAGCTGGACGCGGCGGCGGAGCGTGCGGCGGCCGGGTGCGGGAGCCGGTTCCCGTACTGGGCGGTCGCGGTGAAGCTCGCGGCGGTGGAGCGGCAGACGGTGCTGCGGGAGGTGCTGTGGGAGGTCGGCCGGACCGGGGTGCTGGCGCCGACCGCGGTGCTGGAGCCGGTGGAGATCGACGGCTCGGTGATCACGCGGGCCACGCTGCACAACCCCGCCGACATCCGCCGCCGCGACCTCCACCTGGGCGACACGGTGACGGTGTACAAGGCCGGGGACATCATTCCGCGCGTACGGGCGGCAGTGACGGGTCTGCGCCCGGCGGGCGCGGTCGAGGTGCCGCTGCCGCAGGCGTGCCCGCGCTGCGGCGGGGACATCGACACCACGCAGGAGCGCTGGCGCTGCGGGCGCGGCACGGCGTGCGGGCTGCCGGCGCTGATCCAGTACGCGGCCGGGCGGGAGATGCTGGACATCGACGGTCTGGGCCCGAAGTACGTGGCGGCCCTGGTCACCTCGGGCGCCGTCGGCGATGTCGCGGACCTCTTCACCCTGGGGGTCGAGGAGCTGTCGGTGGCCGCGGGCAGCGCACGCCGGGGTGTGCGGCTGGCCGAGCAGATCGACGCGGCGCGGGGGCGTCCGCTGAGCCGGGTGTTCTGCGCGCTGGGAGTACTGGGGACGGGGCGGAGCATGTCGCGGCGCATCGCCCGGCATTTCGGCACGATGGAGGCGATCCGGGCGGCCGACGCGGTGGCGATGCAGGAGGTGGAGGGCATCGGGCCGGAGAAGGCGCCGGTCATCGTCGCGCAGGTGGCGGCGCTCGGGCCGGTCATCGAGAAGCTGATCGCGGCGGGCGTGAACATGAGCGAGCCGGGGTGGGTGGGCGGCACGGCCGCCGAGCCGCAGGGGGACGGCGAGAACGCCGCCGTTCCGGGGGTTCTGGAGGGCAAGGTCGTGGTGGTCACCGGGAAGATGTCCGGGCCGTTGGAGGGCCTGAGCCGTACGGAGATGAACGCGCTGATCGAGAAGGCGGGAGGCCGGGCGGGCAGCAGCGTGAATTCCAAGACCTCCCTGCTGGTGAGCGCCCCGGCGGCGGGCGGCAAGCCCAGCACGAAGGCGGCCAAGGCGGCGGAGCTGGGCGTGGAGGTTCTCACGCCGGAAGCCTTTGCGGAGCTGGTGACGGGGTACCTGGACTGACCGCCTCGGGGGTGTACGGCTGGGCCACCGGCCGTACGACGGATGCGCACGCTCCCGGCCGCGCGGGGAACGGCTGGGGGGCCCGCGCCCGATGCCCGGCGTCCGCCACCGCGCCGGGTGAACTCGGCTCGCGGCAAGCGCCCTTGCCCCGCCCGCCCGGCTAAGCTCCTGCGCACACGGTCCGTTCACGATCGCGCACTGGGAGTGGGGATTGCAGCTCGGGGGACGAGGCGTCTGGGGGACCCGGGCGGGCGCGATCCAGCCGCCGTACATCAGCGACCACCTGTGCCGGCTGCTGCATCTCGTGGTCGGCGCGCTCCCGCCACTGCTCTGGTCCCTCGATCCGACCGCTTCGGGAACCCTGGGCGCGGTACTGGCCCTGCTGCTCTTCGGCCGGGTGCTCCTCCACGACCTGCGCCTACGCGTGTTCGTACGGCTGTTGCAGGGACGGGAGCGACTGAAACGAGCGCTGACCCTCCTGGTGGCGGGCGGGGTGCTGGCGCTCTGGCCCGACGCCTGGCTCGGGCGGCTCGGCCCGCCGGAAGGCGCGGTCTCCTGGAACTCGGCGGGCTGGGCGCTGCTCCTCCTTGTCGTGACGGTGCTCGGCTGTTTGCAGGAGTGGCGCGCGTGGCCGGATGTCAGGGGTGTCCCCTCGCGCGGGCTCCAACCCTTCCTCGCACTGCGCCAGTTACTCGGACGCGGCTGGGGTCCCGCGCTCCTGGCGGTCACCCACTCCACCGCACCCGGCCTGCTCCTACCGGCCGTCACCGCCACAGCCGCTGAACTGGCCTTTTCCGCGCGCGCCGCCCGTACCGGGGACTGGCAGCTCCGGGTCCTGAACGCCTTGCGCCTCCCCCTCCAGCCCGCGTTCCGCGTCCCGTGGATGCAGGGGAGCATCCTCGGCGCGTGGGCCTACGATGCGGTGATCCGTCGCCCGGCCCGACCGGACCTGACAGCCTGGGAGTTGACGCTCCGCCATGACGAAGTCCTGGCGGGCTCCCCCGGTTACGACTTCGTCGTCAGCAGCTGGCGGGCGAGCGCCACCACGCCCACGGCGGACGCCGAGCCCTGGGTGAGCACGGCCGAGGCGTACGCCGACTCCCTCAAGGGCCTCTTCCAGTACCAGGCCGGTACGGAGATCCCGGAGCACGAGCGCCGGCAGCTGTTCACCACCTGGCAGATCGTGGCCGCCATGACAGCCATGGCACGGGCCGAAGTCAGCCTGACTACGGGCCTCTTGGACAATGCCGTGCGCAACCGGCGCTACGCGGCCGAGCTGTTCACCGCCGCCGGTCTCCCGTTGAACGCGGCAGCCGCCCACTGCCTCACCGCCGACGCCCTCGCCTTCGAGCTGAACCGCCCGGAGGAGGCGTTGGCCGCGCTGGACGAGATGGGCAAGCGCTCCACGCTGCCGTCCGCCCTACGCTGCCTCGCCGAAGCCGTGGAGTGCGCCGCCGGTCGCGGCGGCCGCCTCACGCCGTCGGCCCTTCCGCTACGCGATGCCCACGCCCTGTTCGAGGAGCTGCCCACCCGGCTCCCCTTCCTCTCCGTCCACCACCGCGCGCTGGCCTTCGTACGGCACGTGGAGCAGCGTGTTGCCCAGACCGCGGAACGGCGGGACGGCCGACAACCCGGGGTGGTGCTGCCCGGGCAGCACCGGAGCTTCGCCGATATGTACCCGCCGGTGGTCGGCCAGGGCCTTCGGCAGGTCATGGCCGAGGCGCAGCGGTCGTACGCCCACGGATCCTTCGACGCCGCCCGGCTGGCGGCCATGGACGTACTGGAGGTCGCCCGTTCGGCGGACGACCTGGCGCAGCAGACCGCTGCCCACCGGCTGCTGGCCGCAAACGCGGGCCGCGCCCGCAACTGGCGTGAGCAGTACGACCACCTGATCGCGCTCGTCGCCTCGATCGAGACCGCGCGCGACCGGGTCGCGGACGCCGACCTGCGCATCGATCTCGACCTGGCCGGGCCGTGCGCCGAGCTGGTCGCCCTCGTCGTCGACGGACGCGTGCCCGAGGTGCCGTTGGCGACGGCGGTGGAGCTGGCGGAGCGCGGCCGGTCCCGGCTGATGCTGGAGACGCTGGGCGGCAGCCATGACGTCGAACTGCCTTCTGCACTAAGTGAGTTGCAGCAGAAGGAAAAGGCGCTGCTGCAGAGCGTCCGCAGCAGTGACCGGATCGGCTCCCGAGGTCCGTACGGATTCGCGGTCCTGAACCCCTACTGGGGGCAGGTGGAGCGCGCGAAGCTGGAAGAGATCTGGCGCGCGATGGAGGCCACCGGAGCGGTCGGCGCCACGTACGTGAGCGGGCGACGCGGCGCTCCGGCGCAGTACGCGGAACTGCGGGCGATGCTGCAACCGGGTGAGGTCCTGGTCGAGTTCGTACGCATCGGGGCCCGCACCATCGTCCTGTTGGTGCGGGCGGAGCGGGCCGAGCCGGTGGTCCTGGATCTGCCGCTGGAGGCGGACGCGCTGACGCCGACGAGGCCGGACGTCGGTCGGCCGGAACCGGCGTGGGCCACCGGCCTGGCGGCGCTGGCGCGGGCCGTCGCCGAGCACACGAGCCCCGGCGAAGTCCTCTGGCTGGTGCCGGACGGCCCACTGCACGATCTGCCGCTGCACGCCGTCACCGTGGCGGGCGCTCCATGGGGCGAACGCAATCCGATGAGCTGTACGCCGAGTGCGTCGCTCATGCGGTACAGGCTCGGCACCCCGGCCCCCGAGCGCGCCGCGACCCGTACGGCGCTGGTCCTGGCCGACTCCCGGGGCGACCTGACCCACGCGAGGGCCGAGGCCCGTGCGATCCGCGCGGTCCTTCCCTCCGCCGAGGTCCATACGGGGCCGTCGGCCACCCTGGAGACCTTGCGGGAGCGGGTCTCGCGCGACCGCTTCGACGTGGTACACCTGGCCTGTCACTGCCGCCTCGACCGCGAACGGCCCTCCCGCTCGGGCATTCTCCTGGCCGACGGGGAGCTCACGGCCGAGGACCTGGTCACCGTACGACTCGACGTCCGCCTGGTGGTGCTCAGCGGCTGCGACACCGGCGTGCAGGAGCAGCGCGCGGGGAACGAACTCATGGGTCTGACACGGCAGTTCCTGCACGCGGGCGCACGGTCGGTCCTGGTGACCCGGTGGCAGGTGGACGACGTCTCCACCGCCCTGCTGATGGAGGACTTCTACCGGCGGCTGAGGGACGGGAGCGCGGTGGGGGCCGCGCTGTCCGCCGCCCGGCACCGGCTGCGGACGGTGAGTCTGGGGCAGGCCCTGGAACACTGCGAGCGGGAGCGGGAGCGGGAGCGGCTGGGCGCCGGCGACCGGGACTCCGTACGCTCCCTGAGCCACGACATCGCACGCCTCCGGCTGCGCGCGGGCGACGGCGGCGGCGCCCTCGCCGAGATCGACGCCCTGCTCGCGGGGACGCCCGACGGCTCCCCGGACCGGCGCCGGCTCCTGGTGCTGCGCAACCGGGCGCGGTACGCCTCCGCCCGCCCCGATCACGACCGGCCCGCCTTCGACCACCCGTACTACTGGGCTCCGTTCACACTCGTAGGAGACTGGCGATGACCCTCGCCCAACTGGCGCTCAATCAACTGCCCTTGGCCCCCGTCAGTACCCGGCCCGATGAGGCAACGGACGGGTACGTGGTGGCGCTGGATGCCGCCGGTGTCCCTGCCGGACTGGGGGTCGCTGGTGGCGCGGACCTGGCGCCGGTCGTGCTCGTCCCCGCCCACCTCACCCTGCACGAACTCCTCACGGGCGAAGGGGTCACCCTGCTCGCGCTGAACCCTTTCGGCGCCGTCGTAATCGGGCCGTCCGGCATCCTGGGCGTTCTGGAACATCCGACGATCGCACGCCACTCCGCGGAGGCGGACGACGTACCTCTGGGCCGGACCCGGTCGGATCTCGCGCACCCCGAGGACGGGGTCCTGGTGGGTGCGGTCGGCGTGCCCGTCGCCAGACTCCTTTGCCGGTGCGGCCAGTTGAACCAGATCACCCTGTACGACCCGGACTACCCGCCGACGTGTACGGGTGATGGCGCCGACACCGGCGCCCATCCGCTCGAACCGCGGGAGCGGTGAGCGGTGTTCAGCACCACGCTGGGCGAACTGGCACTTGTGGCGGGCCGGCGGTCGGTCCGCGGCGTGCTGCTGCCGAGTTTTGTGTTCTGCTGCCTGGCCGGGCTGGTCCTCGTGGCCGGCCGGGGCTCCGTGCACGAGGCGTTGCGGGCATGGCGCGGCGGCTCGTGGGAGTTCAAGGTGCTCGTGGTGGCGGGGTTCGTCCTCGCGCTGGTGTGCGTGGCGACGGCGCTCGGCAGCGCCCAGACCTCCCTGCTCCGGCTGGCCGCCGGCCGGTGGGGCCCACTGGGGAACCGTACGCTCGGCCGGCTCGGCCGCGGCCACCACCGGCGCCTGCTCGCGCGGTCGGACGACGCCGCCACGCACGACGGCTACCCTCCGCGTACCCGCCCGCACGAGGTCATGCCGACCCGGCTGGGCAACGTACTGAAGGCCGCCGAGCTCTATCCCCGGCTCCGCTACGGCATCGATGCCGTCCTGGTGTGGCCGCGCCTGTACCCGGTCCTGCCGGAGCCCTTCCTGCTCGTGCTCGGCGGCGCCCGGACGGGCCTGACGGCGCTCCTCGGATCGGCCTTCCTGTCCGCCGTCCTCGCGATCGGCGGGGCCGCGTACCTGTGGGCGGTGCACGCGTCGGCGGCGCCCTTCCTGCTGTGCCTGTGGGGCGGCGGGCTGGTCGCCTGGCTCTGCTACCGGGGTGCGCTGCTGAGGGCTCTGATCTACGGGCAGCACCTGCGGGTCGCGTTCGACCTGTACCGGGGGCTACTACTGGCCGCAGTGGACCGCCCCGTCGCGGACGGCGAGGAGGAACGCACCCACTGGGAACGCCTCTGCCTGTTCTGGCACCGCGGCATCCTCCCCCACCACGCCACGGCCCCGGACCCTGCCCCGACCCCGGCCGTGTCCACCCCACCGGTCTTCGCCCCGTCGGCTTCCGCTCTCACCGCGGCCTTGCTCGCGGCGGCGGGCGTCGTGGGGGCGCTGACGGGGGGCGGCTGAGGGGGGCCGGGGGCGGCCTGGGCGCTGCCCTCCCTCTCCCACACACAAGGTGCGTCGCACCATCGCGGGCCATCCGCGGCTTCCGGTCGAGGAGTTGGTGCGGCTGCTGGTCGATCCGGCGGAGTCGGTCGCGGCCGCCGCGGCAGCGAACCCCGACTTGCCCCTCAGTGAATGGGGCGCGGCGGGCTCGGCCGCTCAGGCCGCTGATTCGAGGATGCGCTTGAGCGTGGCGAGTTCGGTGTCGACCAGGGCGATCTGGTCGTCGAAGAAGGCGTCGGTGAAGGCCGGGGGCTGGAAGAAGGTGATCATGAACTCGGTGCCGGTGCCGTTGGCCACCACGCGGGCCGGGACCTCCCAGGACGCCTGGTCCTCGACGTAGTCGTGGTCGAGGGTGCCGAGTACGGCGTTGCTGCGGATGCGGAGCCGGGCCGTACCGCGCGGGGTGGTCATCAGCCACCAGTCCGGCTCGTCGGTGGGCTCGATCGCCTTGACGTTGACGATCGCCCAGGCGGGCCAGTTGGCGGCGTCGTCGAGGAAGGCGAAGACGTCGGCGACGGGGCGATCGATGGTGACGGTCTTGGTGACCGAGCGGGCGGGGGTGGGGGCGGTGCTCATGGTGGCGCCTTTCAGGAGGTCGGCGGTGGGGTGGACTGCGGGTGGGTCTCGCCGACGAGGCGGCGGATCCACTCCTCCAGCTGGTGGCGCTGAGCCGGGTCGAGACCGCCGAAGAAGTGGGCGTCGTTGCGGTCGGCGATCGCGGCCAGGCGGGGGGTCAGGTCGCGTCCGGCGTCGGTCAGCGCCAGCCGCAGGGTGCGGCGGGAGGCGGGGTCCGGCTCGCGGGTCATCAGCCCCTTGGCAGCCAGGCGGTCGACCAGGCGGGAGACGGCCCCGGCATCGATGTCGATGTACCGGGCCACCTCGCGGGTGGTGGTGGCGTCGCCTCGGTGGACGGTGATCAGGACCGCCCACTGGGAAACGGTCACGTCGTGCTGGGCGAGCTCGCGCTCGAACCGGCTGTGGACCTCGTCGGAGAGTCGGCGGAGCCAGTAGCCGAGATGATCGCGCAGGCCGCTGCTGCTGGAAGCTGTCACCTGTCCAGGTTGCGTGCCGCGACAAATGTTGTCAAGACAACGATGACCGTCTGGGACACCCGCCGGTGTCGGCCAGCCGAGATCACTCCCGGAACGGAGCCCCGCCGGCAACGAAGGTCCACGGTCTGTTCCCGTCGCGTATGCGCTCGGCATCCGCCTGGAAGAGGACCATCACGCCCTGCTCGGACAGCACTCCGGGCGTCGATGCGGGTCCGCACGGAGTGCACCGTAGCCGTGGTCGTCCTCGTCGGAGGCCGATCAGGAAGTTGTCGGCGGCAGGTTCTTCCTGAGGACGACGCTGTCGTAATTGGTGACGTCCCAGCGCCACGTGCCGATCGGCTCGTAGCCTCGTCGGCGGTACCAGTCGACGAGGTCGGTTGCCTGCGAGGAGGTGTCGATGACGACCTGGGTCGAGCCGAGGGCTGCAATGCGGGACTCCGCCAAGGCCAGCAGTCGTTGTCCGAGGCCGGTGCCTCTTTGCGACGGCTCGACGGCCAGTTGCCAGAACGAGCCACCGCCCGCCGGCGCCGGGTATCCGGCCGGAGTGGTGTGTGGAGCTGACACGGTGACGGTGCCGACCAGTACGTCTCCGTGCATCGCGACCCAGCACTCCCCCTTGCTCAGGCGGTGCTCCGTGTCCTGCGGAGATTGGTAGGAGGCGAAGAAGACCCGTCCGGCTGCGGCGTGGTCGGCGTAGGCGCGGTGGAGCAGGCGCGTGAGCTGCTCCACCGAATCGCCGTTGTGGAAACGCCTGACCTGCGCGGTCGCAGACGGACTCGCTTCCGTCGAGTTGATGTTCATGCTGGCAGTCAAGCGCACCTTGTTCTGGGCAACATGCGGTGCGGGCAGCATCTCGACAGGGCGGCGGCCGTTGTCAGTGGCGGCTGGCAGGCTGAGGGGGTGACAGAGAGTGAGACGGCGCGTACGACGCGGATGGTGAGCGGGCTACCGGCAGCGGCACGGGAGGTGTTGTGGGGGACGGACTGGGAGTCGCTTCTTCATGCCTACGGTCCCGCCGGGGACATACCCGTCTCGCTCTGCGGCCTCGTGGACGAGGAGCCCGAGGTGCGGGCCGAGGCGTTGGCCGCGTTGGACATGGCCGTGCTGCACCAGGGCTCGGTGTACAGCGTCACCGCGCCCGCCGCGCTGTGCGTCGCCGCGATACTCGACCACCCGATGGGACTCTCCGAGCATGACGGGTACTTCCCCTGGGACGACGGGCCGCCCCGCAGTCTGCGGGCCGCGCTGCTCGCGTGGCTGGGCCAGGTGGCCGAGTCGGCCGCGTACGGGGAGGATCCGGTGCGGGATCGCCACGACTGGCAGTGGGAGCCCTGGCACGAGGGGGAGCATGGCGAGGCCACCGCGGACGAGATTGCCGCGCTCCGCGCGTGCCGGGACGTACGCCCCGCCCTCTACGAGGCCGCCGAGCCGTATCTTTCCTCTCCCGATCCCCACGTTCGGGAGGCCGCGGTCGGCGTCGTGGTGTCGCTGCTCCGCGCCCCGGGGCTCGCCGGCCGGGTGCCGCAGGCCGCCGCCATACTGCGGGCCCAGCTCGGCGGGGCGGGAACGCGGCGCGAGCGAGCGGGCGTGGCGCGGGCGCTCAGCCTGTGGGGAACCGACACCTCCGACCTGCTCGCCGATGCCGACCCCGCCGTGCGGGTCTGTGCAGCGCTCGGTCCCGCCCCCGTCGACCGGCCGCGCGCGCTCTCCGTGCTCCTCGACGCGCTGCGCGACCCGCGTACGACGGACGGCTGGTTCCCCGAGCCGCTGGCCGGGCTCGACGGGTGGTTCCGGTTCACCGTGCTGCGTTCCGCGCTCGCCCTGGCCTCGTCGTTCGAGGAGGTGGCGCCGGTGGCCATGGCCATCGTGGCCACCGGCGGGTCGCTCGTCGACTTCGAGCGCGGGCCGATCCTGCACCGGGCCTTCCCCGGTGGCTACGACCCGGCCCGCCCGCTGGCCCCCGCGCAGCGCGACCTGCTGCGGGTCTTCGTGGACGCCGACGAGTCGACGGGCGCCATCGGCGGCAACGCCCTGTGGTTCCGCGCGGCCGGGCTGCCGGAGAACCGGGAGGGCATCGCCGCACTGCTGTGACGCTGCCCGCCCCCGGCGGCCGCGGTCGGGTTCAGGGGCGGTCGCCTGTGCCACCGCTCGTGGGAGCGGAGGTCGGCTGATGGCCGCCGGGGCGGGGTGGCTGCCGGGTGTCGTTGATGCTGTCGCGGGCCGCCGCGGCGACGGCGCTCGGCGTGATGCCGAACTCGTCGTACAGGCGCTGGTAGTCCGCGGAGGCGCCGTAATGCTCCAGGCTGACGATCCGGCCGGCGTCACCGACCACATCGCGCCAGCCCTGTCCGACGGCCGCCTCGACGCTGACCCGGGCCCGTACCGAGGGTGGCAGGACCCGGTCCTGGTAGTCCTGCGGCTGGGCGGCGAACCACTCGCGGCACGGCATCGACACCACCCGCACCGCGAGCCCGTCGGCCGCCAGCAGGGCGCGGGCTTCGAGGGCGATGTGCACCTCGGAGCCGGTCGCGACCAGGATGACATCCGGCGTCGCGCCCCCGTCGGCCAGGACGTAGCCGCCCCTGCCCGCTTCCCGTGCCGGGGCGTACTCCCCGCTGTCGCGGTCGAGGACGGGCAGGTTCTGACGGCTCAGGACCAGTCCGGCCGGGCGGTCGTCGTGTTCGAGGATGGCGCGCCAGCACGCGGCGGTCTCGTTGGCGTCGGCCGGGCGTACCACGTCCAGGCCGGGGATGGCCCGCAGCGCGGCCAGGTGTTCGACGGGCTGGTGGGTGGGGCCGTCCTCGCCCAGGCCGATGGAGTCGTGGGTCCATACGTAGGTGGCCGGGAGCCGCATCAGCGCGGCCAGGCGTACCGCGGGGCGCATGTAGTCGGAGAAGGTGAGGAAGGTGCCGCCGTATGGGCGGGTGAGGCTCTGGAGGGCGATGCCGTTGAGGATCGCGCCCATGGCGTGCTCGCGGATGCCGAAGTGCAGGGTGCGCCCGTAGGGGCCGCCCTTCCACTCCTTGGTCTGGCGGTCGGCCGGTACGAAGGACGGCTCCCCGTCCATGGTGGTGTTGTTGCTCCCGGCGAGGTCGGCCGAGCCGCCCCACAGCTCCGGCAGGACGGGCGCCAGCGCGCTGAGCACCTTGCCCGAGGCGGCGCGGGTGGCCATTCCCTTGGCGTCGGCGGGGAAGGAGGGCAGCGCGTCCGCCCAGCCCTCGGGCAGCCGCTGGTCCCGCAGGCGGTCGAGGAGCGCGGCGCGCTCCGGGTTCGCGCCGCGCCAGGCCGTGAACGCCTCGTCCCAGGCGGCGCGTTCCTCGCGCCCGCGGTCGCGTGCCGCACGGGTCCTGGCGAGGACGTCGTCCTCGACGGTGAAGTGGGCGGAGGGGTCGAAGCCCAGCAGCTCCTTGGTGGCGGCGACCTCCTCCTCGCCCAGGGCGGAGCCGTGTGCCTTGCCGGTGTTCTGCTTGGTGGGCGCGGGCCAGCCGATGAGGGTGCGCAGCATGATGAGGGAGGGGCGGCCGGTCTCCTCCCGGGCGGCGCGGACGGCGGCCAGGAGGGCGTCGACGTCCTCGACGTACTCGCCGGTGGCCGTCCAGTCGACGGTCTGCACGTGCCAGCCGTAGGCGGCGTAGCGGGCCGGGACGTCCTCGCTGAAGGCGACGTCGGTGTCGTCCTCGATGGAGATGTGGTTGGAGTCGTAGACCACGGTCAGATTGCCGAGTTCCTGGTGGCCCGCCAGGGAGGCGGCCTCGGAGGTGACGCCTTCCATCATGTCGCCGTCGGAGGCGATCACGTAGACCTGGTGGTCGAAGGGGCTGGTGCCCGGTTCGGCGTCGGGATCGAGCAGGCCGCGTTCGCGGCGGGCGGCCATCGCCATCCCGACCGCGCTGGCCAGGCCCTGCCCGAGGGGGCCGGTGGTGATCTCCACTCCGGGGGTGTGCCGGTGCTCGGGGTGCCCGGGGGTGGCCGAGTCCCACGTCCGGTACGCCTCCAGGTCCGCGAGCTCCAGGCCGTAGCCGGCCAAGTAGAGCTGGATGTAGAGGGTGAGGCTGGAGTGCCCGCAGGAGAGGACGAAGCGGTCCCGTCCCAGCCAGGTGTCGTCGGCCGGGTCGTGCCGCATGACGTGCTGGAACAGCAGGTACGCGAGCGGGGCCAGGCTCATCGCCGTTCCGGGGTGGCCGTTGCCGACCTTCTGCACGGCGTCGGCCGCCAGGAGCCGCGCGGTGTCGACCGCGCGTACGTCCACCTCGTCCCATCCCGTGCGGTCCGCCACCGGCCTCGTCACGGACCGCTCGCGTCGTGCGTCCTGAGGGGGCTGTTCGTTCGTCATGTGCTGCTTCCTTCTCAGGCCGAGGTCGGAGTCTGCGGACGGCTCGCGCGCAGTACGCGGGTGACCGCTGCGAGGCGCAACTCCTCCAGGGTGGTGCTCTGCCGGCCGGCGCGCTCCGTGAGGGCGTCCAGATGGTCGGCGGAGAGGCGCCCGTCGGTGTCGGCCAGGGTGCGCAGGGCGCGCCAGCAGGCCGTCTTTCCCTGGACGCCCAGGAGCATCGATTCCGTCTCCAGGACGTCGCTGAGCGGGGAGCGGGAGAAGAGGTGCCCGTTGGGCTTGAGGCGGCCCGCCTTCTCCGCGAGCCAGCCCATGGCGACCTTGGACTGGCGGATGTCGATCCCGAGGTCGCTCATGATCCGGGCCAGTGCGTCGCGGTCCTCTTCGATCTCGCGGGCCAGCCCCGACAGGGCCTCGCCGGCTTCCGTGCCCTGCTGCGCCTGCGCGGCCCGCCGGAAGAGCTCCAGGCCGCCGGTGGCGCCGGAGTAGTGGTCGTTGAGGTAGATCGCCAGCAGGTCGGCGTCCTCGGAGCCGCCGTCCCCGGTCGCGCCGGGTGCGGCGGAGGCGGTGGTTTCGGAGCGCATCTCGCGCTCCACCGTTTCGCCGAGTTCCTTCCAGCTGGCCTCGAACTTGGCCAGGCCCTCGCGTTCCAGGGTGTCGGTGACGTCCTCGAAGTCGATCCCGGCGCGTTCCAGTGCGTCGAGGTGGGCGGCGGCCGCCGCGTGCAGGTCCGTCTCCGGGGAGCCGGCCGGAAGGGTGCCGTGGTCGGCGAACGCGGCCAGGGTGGCCCCCGGCATGGTGTTCACGGTGCCGGCGACGACGAGCTCGCTCACGTACATCGTGTCGGGGTAGGACGGGTCCTTGACGCCGGTGGAGGCCCACAGCGGGCGCTGTACGCGGGCTCCGGCGGCGGCCAGGCGCTGCCATCGGGGCGCCGCGACGGTCTCCTCGTACGCGTGGTGGGCGAGCCGGGCGTTGGCGAGGGCGGCCTTGCCCTTGAGCGCGCGGGCCTCGGGGGTGCCGAGGGCGTCGAGGCGGCGGTCGGCCTCGGTGTCGACGCGGGAGACGAAGAACGAGGCGACCGAGTGGATGCCCGACAGGTCGTGCCCCGCGGCCAGGGCCTGTTCCAGGCCGCTCTGGTGGGCGTCCATGACCTCGCGGTAGCGCTCCAGGGAGAAGATCAGCGTGACGTTGACGCTGATGCCCTCGGCGAGGGCGGCGGTGATCGCCCGCAGTCCCCTGCGGGTGGCCGGGATCTTGATGAGCAGGTTCGGGCGGTCGACCGCCTCCCACAGCCTGCGGGCGAGGACGGTGGTGGCGTCGGCGTCCTGTGCCAGGCGGGGGTCGACCTCGATGGAGACCCTGCCGTCGACGCCGTCGGTGCGGTCGTACACCGGGCGGAGGACGTCGCAGGCGTCCCGTACGTCGTCGGTGGTGAGGGCGAAGACGGCATCGTCGACGCCCGCGCCCGCGTTGCCGAGACGCCGGAGCTGGTCGTCGTAGCGGTCCCCCTTGGACACGGCGGAGGCGAAGATCGTCGGGTTCGTGGTCACCCCCACCACGTGCTTGTCCGCGATCAGCCGCTGGAGCTCCCCTCCGGCCAACAGCTCGCGGGACAGGTCGTCCAGCCAGACGGACACTCCGGCGGCGGACAGTGCGGCGAGCGGATCGGACGCGGCGGAAACAGACATGAAGAACCTCCGGAAACGGTACGGTGCCGCCGCGCGCGCCGGATGGCGCTCCTCGCCTCGACGGGCGACCTGCCGGCGGCACCCGGCACAGGGCTTCTCTGCGCGTGTGCCCCTCCGGTCCCGCGCCAAGCACACCGCGCGGCGCGGCACGCCCGTGAGCGCTCCCGCCCGGCCCGGCGCCGCCGTGCTCACACGAGGCCGAAAGCCTCTGCCAGGCCGCCTTCCCACTCCCCCAGCCCGTCCGCGTGGGCGGCGATGACCGCGTAGCGCCATGCGCGGCCGTCCGGTGGGACGTCCGCGTACAGGACCACGCCCTCGCCGCGCGCCGGGTCGAACGCGAGCCGGTGGGCACGCAGCCGCTCCAGGGCTTCCGCCAGGCCGAAGGCGGTCCCGGTGTGTCCCTTCGCCACCGTCCACGCCGGGTGCGCCGTGCCGGACGGGGCCGTGAGCCGGGTGACCATGGCGTGGGGTGTGGTGGTGGCGGTCCTGCGGACATTGCTCTCGCTGGCGTACGGCACCCCGTCGGTGTCGACGAGCGCGTCGAGCCCGAACGGGCCGAGGAAGCCGTGGGCGGCCAGGTGGCGGCCCAGTCGCAGACCCCATTCCTCCAGCTCTTCGGCCACATGCGCGCAGGACATCGGCAGGGGGGACACGTATCCCGTGAAGGAGCCTTCCTCCGTCCGCATCAGCCCGCTGAACAGGGCCCGCGTCCCCGAGGCCGTGTTCTCCATCTGGATGCTCACCGATTCGGCCACGGCCACGCGCTGCTCCACCACCCACGTCCCCTGCGGGCCGCCGACCGTCGCCAGCGCCAGGTCCGCCCCGGCCATGTCCTTCCGCGAGAGGAAGCGCATCCCGTGGCCGCCTGCGGAGCGATCGGGCTTGACCACGACCTCCTCGTACCGCGCGAGCAGGTCGCGTACGACTCCGTCGACCTCGGACCGGCCGCACACCTGTCCCCCGGGCAGCCGCATGCCCAGGAGTTCCGCCGCCCGGCGGAACCCGGCCTTCGTGTTCAGCAGCATCGTCACGGGCAGGGCGGCGGCGGCCTCGTCGACCGTCGCGTAGGGGTGGACGGTCAGTCCGAGCTCGCGGGCGAAACCGACGGCGGACGCGTCGGCGGCGGTCGGCAGCAGGGCCCCGCCGGACCTGCGTGCGTGAGCCGCGACCCGCTCCATCAGCCCGGCCGTACGAACCGCCTGAGCCAGCGGGACCGCCCCGGCCGGCGGTACCTCGACGACCGCCGTCCGCTCGCGCGGTACCCCGGTCAGGTCGGTCACGTACCGCCGGAACTCCTCGCTCAGCGAGCCGGGCATGACCAGGGCGTCGCCGTCCCGCAGCAGCCATGCCTCGCGCGGGGCCTGCTGGGCCCACTGCGCCAGTACCTGGCCCTCCGCCAGGTCGACCGCCAGGTCCGAGAGGAAGTTCGCGAACACCACCTGGGGTCCCGCATCCGGCTCGTTCACTACCGTTCCTCTCCTGCCGCCGCTTCGCCCGACGGGCTCTCCGGCCGGCCCCTCGCCACCTCCATAGTGCGTCCGCCCGGTGCCGGGGACGGCCTCCATCAGACGGCCGTGCACCGGGGCGTGGTCCTGACGGACGGGGCGCAGGCGGTGCCGCGGCTGCTGGAGCTGCTGGCGGCCCACCGCGTGTGGGAACGCCTCCCCGCCCCGGCCTGACCGGGCTGCGGCCGTGGCCGGGGCCGGGGCCTTGGCTGTGGTCCGGCCACGGCCGCAGCCGCGGAGCGCCTTCGCGAACCCGAAGTCGCCGTCGGGCCGCGCTGGACTCAGTACTCGCCGTCCAGGGCGGCGGCCGATTCCGCGCGGTAGCAGTGGGAGATCACCTTGAACAGGAGCATCGGGCCGCCGGTGGCGGACTGCTTGCGGCCGGTGACGACCATGGCGAAGCCCTGGCTGTCGTTCTCGGCGTAGATCTCCGGGCTCTGGGCCGTGCTGTCGGCCTTGCCGTCCTTGGTGATCTTCCAGCCCTGCGCCGCCAGCTGCGTGCGCAGACCCGCCAGGCCCGTGTCGACCTGCTCGTCGGTGATCCCGTACACGGACCACGGGTGGGAGAGCGAGAACAGGTCGTCGCCGTACTCGCGGCAGCGGGTGACGGTGGGGCCGGGCTCGGTGACCTTGCCCTGGACGCCGGTCATCACCAGGAGGCTGGAGGAGACCTCCTTGGTCTTGGTGCGGGCCGGCTCGGGGTCCATCCGGACCGGCGTGTAGCTGAGTTCCTTCACGTTCGAACACCCCACGGACAGCACGGACAGGGACGCTAGGGCGGCGGCCAGGGCGAGGGCCCTGACGGCGGCGCGGGCTCGGTGTCGGGCCGAGCGGGACGGATCAGCCACGCTGGACGTCGTCGTACTTGCCGGCGACCACGCTCGCCTGGTTGCGGATGCTCAAGGAGTGGTCTCTCCAGTAGTCGGTGTGGCTGTTCGAGTCGTTTGCCATGATATTCGCTCCGAAATCCTCGTCGGAGGGCACGTTCTGGCCCCAGACGCTGCCGAACGGGAGCATTTCCTTCCACCACTTGTTGCCGCCGCCGAGACCCGCGACCTTGCCGCCCGCGGGTACCTGGTCGTCGAGGGTGCCCGCGGCCTGGGACCATACGTGGCCTTCGCCGGCGTCGAGCTCCCGGGCATGGCCGACGATCATGCCGGGGCTGCCGACGGCGATCATGTCGTCCGCGCGCAGGTCGCCCGCGTTGGACGCGGCGCCCAGGACGGTGGAACCGTAGCTGTGGCCGATGATCGTGGTGTGGCTCTTGTCGTCGCCGCCCTGGAGGTTTTCGAGCCCGGCCATGAACCGGTTCAGGTCGGGGGCGGCGTCCTCGGCGTAGTGCTTCTTCATCGCCTCCGGGACGATGCTCTGCGGGGCCTCGTAGCCGATCCAGGTGACGGTGGAGACCGACTGGCCCTCGGACTGGGCCGTGGTCTCCTTCCACAGCTCGCTCATGTGGTGGATGTAGTCCTCGGACTTGGCGATGCTGGTGTAGGTGCCGGGGACGAAGACCGCGGTGTGCGCGGCGGTGTCGGGATTGCCGTTGGCGACGATGGCCCGGCCGCCGTCCTTGGTGTCGAAGCCGAGCAGGAACGCCTCGGGGAGCCCTTCCTTGCCGGTGGCGTCGAAGCGGGACTGGATGGCGTTCATGCCCTTGAGGTTCTTCTCCAGGTCCGCCTTCTCGTCGCTGTACTTCCGGTCCCACTCCGACCAGGCGGGGTTGAGCGTGACGGCCGGGTAGTCGCGTCCGGAGGGTACGTACTTCTGCGGCTGCGGAGGGATGCCGTCCAGCCGGATCTGGAACTCGGCCCTGCGCTCGGCCAGCACGGTCCGGTTGGCCTCGTCGCGGGTGACGGAGGGCAGCCCGTCCAGGGCGCCGACCTGTGCGGCGTTCAGCGAGAGGTACGCGTCCTGCTCGTCGGCGCTCAGGCCCTTCCACCACTCGGCGTTGGCCTTGGGGTCGCCGCCCGCGGGCGGGGGCGTGATGTGGCTGAGGTAGTCCTTGGCGGCGCCGCGCACCTCGCCCGTGTCGGCCTGCACGTCGGCCCAGTCCCGGTCGGTGACGACGAGGTCGTCGTCGGCCTTGAGCTTGCGGAGCCTGGGGGCCCACTGGGTGTCGGCCTCGGTGGCCTCGGCGACGGCCTGGGCGATGCGGTCGGCTATGTCCACCGCCTTGCCGAAGTGAGGGTTCGGGTGGATGTTCGCGGCCTGCCGCCGCAGAGCGGAGGAGAGGTCGCCGGCGTCCTTGGCGGGGTCGATGACGTTGCCGGACGGCTTGCCCTTGGCGCTGCCGGAGACGGTGCCGCCGTCGGGGAGTTTGCCGTCCTTCTCCTCACCGGCGGGCGGGTACGTCACCGAACCGTCGGGCCCCACCGTGAACTTGGCGGCCTCCGCGTCCGCGAGAGCGGCGTCCAGCTTGGACTTGGCGGTGGTCAGCGCGGCCGCGAGGGCGTTCAGCGAGGTCGCGGCGAGCCCGCACTCGACCTGCGTGTAGTGGAAGTTCTGCGCCAGCAGGTGGAGTTGGCCGATGGCGGCCTCCACGGCCTTGCCGCTCAGCCCGGCCCTCAGCCGCGTGGTGATCTGCGTCTCGGCGCTGGCGTAGGCGTGGTCGGCCATGCTGCTGACCGACCGGTAGCCGTCCGCCGCCTCGGTGAACTCCGAGGGCTTGAGCGCTTTCAGTACCGCGTAGTCCATCCCCGCCCTCACCGGCCCCCGGTGCTGCCGCCGGTGGCGGGGGTGTCCTTGTACTGGTCGTTCATACGGGCGAACTCGGCGCGCAGCGCCTCGTCGTTCGCGACCTGGCCCTTGCCCGCCTGGACCATCGGCCCCTGGAGCGCGCCGCATTTGCCGGACAGGCCGTCGAGGTACGTCTTCCAGGACTGGTAGAGCTCGCGCTGCGCGGCGGCGCTCTCCACGCCGGTGAGGGTGGCGCCCTTCTGGCCCGTCTCGAACTCGGTCTGGGCCTTCTTGATCCCCGAGACCAGCTGGCCGACGTCGTTGCTGGCGTTGTTCCACACCACTTGGTCGGACTTGAGGTCCTCGCCGCCTCCGCCTCCCCCGCCGTCGGGGGCGGCGGAGGCGAGGCGCATCTGCGCCGCGGCCGCCGTCCCCTCCTTGAGACCGGCCCATTCCGCGTCGAAGGAAGTGCTGCTCATCGGGCCCCCGTAACAATCTGCGAATGCAATGATCAGAAGCTCATCCTACGAGCCGGACGGACCGCTCCCGCCTCCGGCCCGGGGAATCCTCTGCCCCGCCCCGGCCCGGAGTGGTTCCTGGAGTGTTTCCTGGAGGAATTCACCGAACTGTGCGGGGTGCGTGGTAAGGCCGGTGTGCCCGCCGGGGAACTGCCGCAGTTCCGTGCCGAGCCGTTTGGCCAGCAAGGCGGCCGGGCGGTGGAGCAGTTCGCCGCGCGAGTCCTGCCCGGCGGCGAGGACGAGCCGGTCCGACAACTCCCGCAGCCGGTGGAGGTCCGGGGCGTAGGACATGAAGCTCGGCACGATGCGCCCGACGAAGAGCGGCAGATTGCCCGTCGTCCGCCGGATCCGCTCCACCGCCTGTGGCGGAAGCTGGGGTTCCGGCCGCGGGCCGGCGCTCTCGTCGGCCTGCTTCACACCCTCGGCGAACACGGCCATGGCCGGCATCAGCCCCTCGGTCTCGAACGTCGCCCGTACGCGCCCGATGAGCGCGCGGTGTTCGAGGGCGTCGGGCAGCACCTCCACCAGCGGCGGCTCGTGCGCCACGAGGAGTTCGACGCGCTCGGGGCGGGTGGCGAGCAGGTGCAGACCCGCGATCGCGCCCGAGCTGGAACCGAAGACGCGCGCGGGCTCCCCGGGCGACAGCGCCTCCAGGAGGCGGAAGGCGTCGTCTGCGTGCTCGGAGACCCGCTGCTCGGCCTCGGGATCCTCCAGGGTGCTGCGTGACATGCCGCGCGGGTCGTAGGTCGCGACGGTGTAGTGGGCGGCCAGGCCGTCGGCGATGTCGTCGAAGGAGGCCGCGCCGCCCGTCCCGCCGGGGATGAGCAGCAGGAGCGGGCCCCGGCCGCGTACTTCGTAGTGCAGGGTCGCGCCGTTCACGCGCAGGCTGCCGGGGGTCGGAGCGGTCGGTGCGGTCGGAGCGGTCGGTGCGGTCGGTGCGGTCATGCGGGGACTCCTTCTCGGGCCGGAGGCCAGTGCTCCAGCAGGGCGTGGAGGGCGTCGAGGGCGCGGACCCAGGACTGCTGCGGCGAGCGCTCGTGCGCGAATCCGCCCGCGGCCTCCAGGGCGACGAAGCCGTGGAAGGTGCTGCGGAGCAGCCGGACCGCGTCGGTGAGGTCGGGCTCGGCCAGGCCGTAGCCGCGCAGCATGGCGTAGGTCAGCTCGACGGCGCGGCGCGGCCCGGGGGCTTGCGCGGCGAGGTCGGGGTCGATCCGGATCCGGGACTGTGTGGCCGCGTAGCGCCCGGGGTGCGCGTGGGCGTACTCCCGCCAGGCGTCGGCGTAGGCGACCAGCGCCTCCTTGCCGGCCCGCCCGGAGGTCGCCTCCGCGATGCGGATGGTCTTCTCGTCCGCCGCGAGCAGGGCGATCCGGCCGCGCAGATCCTCCAGGTTGCGGACGTGGGCGTAGAGGCTCGCGTCCTTCACCCCGAGCCGCCGCGCGACCAGGGCCATGGTCACCTTGTCGAGCCCGACCTCGTCGGCCAGCTCGGCGCCTGCGACGGTCACTCGCTCGGTGGTCAGCCCTGCTCGCGCCATGCGCCCTCCCATTTCCTAGGAGTCCTAGTTCTAAACTAGGGCTCCTAGGAAGGCAAGCGGGTTTGCGGACAGAGGGGCCTGCCGTTCGCGGTCTGCGTGCGGAGCGTGGCCGCGAGGTGGGCGGCGGCCCACCTTGGCCGACGGCGCCGGGCCGCCGACCGGGCTGCCCGCAGCCAGCTTGCGGTCATGCCCTTGCGCTACCCGGCCTTCGGCGCCGCCCGCCGCGATCTGGGGCGCCGGGCATGCCGCAGCGAGGGGGCGGTTCGCCCACGCGTGAGGTGGCAGCGGTCCTGCTGCTGACTTGGGCCAGCCGGGGGCGTATCTCCCGCCGGGCCGCTGTCCCTGCGGGAGCCGGGCCGCTCAGCAGGCTCCGGTGCGGCCAGGGCCCCACCGCCCAGCAGCCGCAGGCCGACGCCCCCACGAAACGGGTCCGCCGTATCCCCATCACGGGCGGCTGCTCTCCCGGCACAGGCCGCGTCACGGCACGGCGTGAGGTCTAGGCCGTCTCTTCCGGATCTTGTTGGGCCCGCGTTGTCCGGTGCCGTGCATCGCAAGGCGGAGGGGCTCCCGTGTACTGGACGCACTCGGGTGCCCCGACAACCTGGGGGTCCCCCCGGACGGAGTCTGGGGGATGAGGTGCGGTGCCGGGCAGCGCGGGCCCGGCAAGATCCGGAAGAGACGGCCTAGGGCCGCCTGCGGTCAGGGGCCGAGTACGGAGATCCCCCAGACGGCCAGGCCGACCGGCACCACGACGGCCACCGCCCCGAGGGCGATCGCGGCCCGCGCCCGGCCGCGCCCCGCCTCCGGGACGCGCCGCAGGTCGCGCAGGGCGCCGAAGCCGGCGACCACCGCGCAGATGCCCACCGGCACGACCAGGTAGAGCGGGAAGAAGCGCACCCCCGGCGGAAAGCTCTCCGGCAGCCAGGGGCATGCACCCATGGCCACCGCCAGGATCCCCAGCAGCAGCGCGAGCGCTCCCGTACGCGGTGCCCGCGCGGGCACCTTGAGGTCCGGCTCGGCGTACAGGTCGGACTCGGCGGGCGGCACGGCAGAACTCTCCATGCCGGTCAGTGAACCCTCCCCGCCCAGCGGCCCGCATCCGCGTTCGTACTCAGGTGCCGCCGCAGATGCGGGTGGCGGTACGGGAACATCCCCGCGCTCCCCCGCGTTGATCACCCGCCTGGCCCGCACCGTGAACCGAGGAGCGCCCTTGCCCGAGACCGAGACCGCGACCACCACCGTGCCCTCTCTGCCCGCGCTCGCCGACCAGGCGGAACGCCTCATCGAGCTCGGCGTGCACGAGCTCGCCGGAGTATCCGCCGCGGAGCTGCGGGCTTTCGCCGCCGGGGGCGAAGGGGGCGGTGACGTGCTGCTCGCCGTCCATCCCGATCGCGTCCCCGCCTCCACCCTCGCTCCCCTGCTGCGCCGCGAGGGCAGGCCCGGGTTCGTCGTCGTGGACATGCCCGACGTCGACCGCTTCACCCCACAGACCGATACGCTGCCGGACGGGCCGCTGTACCTCCTCACCGGCGTCGACCGCGGCGACCACATGGCGAACTGGAGCCCCGAAGAGGCCCTGCCCGCGCTCAGCGCGCAGGACCGCACCCCGCTGCTGCTCACCGAGGGCATCCACTGGCTGCTCCAGCAGCCGGACGTCCTGGAGCGCAATCACTGCTTCATGACCATCGGCTCGCGGCTCCGCAAGGACAACGGCGCCCTGGACGCCCGCACCCCCGCGATCTGGATCAGCAACGGCACCGGCCGCGACGGCAAGGAGCGCCGGGGCGCCCCGAAGGTCGGCTGGTGCTGGTGGGGCAACCGCCACACCTGGCTGGGCTTCGCCTCCGCCGCCACGCGCGGCCCCGCCGCGGCACCCACACCGTAGCCACCACTCCCGCCACAACCGCAGGCCCCTGGCACGCGCAGCTCCGGCTCCGTGCGCCAGGGGCCTGCGGCGCTTTCCCGCCTCGCCCCCGTCGTCTGTCACACGCCTGTGACAGACGACGGACACCCCCGCGAAGTCCCGCGGCCAAGCTCTTAATAACCACCCAAAAGGGACATTCCCCCGGATGTTCCTACTGCTTCCGAGGACGTGAGCAGTGATGACCCACCCGATACGTCGGAGGACATCCCATGAGTCTCGCCCTCGCCACCGCGTCCGCCCAGGTCACCCTGGCCCCCCGGGAGCAGGAGACGCTCCGCCACATCGCGGCGGGCCTCACCTACCTCCAGACCGCCCGCTCCATGGGCCTCTCGAAGCACACCGTCGACGCCTACCTGCGCCGCATCCGCGCCAAGCTCGACGCGCACACCACCGCCGACCTGATCCGCCACGCCATCGCCCTCAACCTCTGACCGCCCCACTCCCCCGCGCCACGCCGGCGCAGCGAGCGAAGCTGCCTCAGCCGTCGGCCGGCCTCCGTACCGCATCCGCGCGCAGTACGCCCGGCGTCAGCCCCGTGGCCCGGCGCAGCACGCGCGTCAGGTGGCTCTGGTCGGCGAAGCCGTGTGCCACCGCGATATCGGCGATGGCGTCGTCCGTGTGGAGCAGGGCGTTCTGGGCCCGCTCGACCCGCTGCCGCAGCACGTACTGGTGCGGGCTCTCCCCCAGCGAGGCCCGGAACTGGCGGTTCAGGTGCGCGGCGCTGATCCCGGCGACGGCGGACAGCTCGGCGAGGGTGATGCGCCGGCCGAGGTTCAGATGGATGTAGTCCCGCAGCTCCGCGAGCCGACGCGCGGGCATACCGCCACCCCTCGGGCGCGGACCGCCCGCACCGGCACAGCGCCGCAGTACGAGCGCGGCGGCCGTCTGCACCAGGGACTCCGTGTACAGCGAGTCGACCGGGCCCGGAGCCTCGTACTCCGCGACCAGGCGTTGCACGAGCAGGGTCAGCAGCGGGTCGGTGAAGTGGAAGTCCGGCGCGAGCTCCAGCTCACCGCGCACCCGGACCCCGCTGCCCTGGGCCTGCTCGTCGAGCCAGCGCGGGTCCATGGAGAGCAGCATCAGCTCGACGTCGTCCTCCCAGCGGGGCAGAGAGGCGTAGCCCGCGGGATTGACCAGGGCTTCCCCGGAGTGGAAGCGGGCCCGGCGGGCCGTCCCGTCCGCGTTCCAGGACAGGCGCGCGGAGGCGCCGGTGTGCACCACGAGTACGTGCGTGCCCGGGGTGCCGAGCCGGTCCGCGGGGCGCTCCACCGTGCGTTCGACCACGGCGTGCCGCATGTCCTGGGCGCTGCTGCTGAGACAGCGCAGACCTGGTTTGACGTAGGAACCGACCACGCTTGTGATTCTGCCCGGCGCCCGTCGCCCTTGCGAGCGAAGTCACCGTACGCGCGCGGATGGCTCCGGCGGGTTACGTTGCTGGGGCGATGCGCGGATCGTCCAACGCGCCCGCACGGATCGTCCTAGAAGCCGCCCGCGGCCGCATCGCATGCTGCCGGAAGGCGCCGGCCGCCGGAAGGCGCGTGCGCCGTTCCCTTCCCCTCCAAGGAGACAGTCATGGTGAACACCCCGGACAGGACTCTCGCCGGCAAGGTCGCTTTTGTCGGCGGCGCCTCCCGCAACCTCGGCGGCCTGATCAGCACCACCCTCGGCGCCGAGGGCGCGAAGGTCGCCGTCCACTACAACAGCGACTCCTCGCGCGCCAAGGCCGAGGACGTCGCCGCGCAGATCAACACCGGCCCCGGCGAAGCCTTCATCCTGCAGGCCGACCTCACCCGGGTCGCGGAGGTGGAACGCGCCTTCGACGAGGTCCTCTCCCGCTACGGCCGGCTGGACTACAGCGTCAACACCGCCGGCATGGTGCTGAAGAAGCCCCTCACCGAGATCACCGAGGAGGAGTACGACCGCATGTTCGCGGTCAACTCCAAGGCCGCGTTCTTCGTGATGCGCGAGGCCGCCCGCCGCATCGAGGACGGAGGAAAGATCATCACCATCGTCACCTCCCTCCTCGCCGCCTACACGGGCCTCTACTCCTCCTACGCCGGCAGCAAGGCCCCGGTCGAGCACTTCACGCGCGCCCTGTCCAAGGAGCTCTTCGGCCGCAACATCTCCGTCAACACCATCGCCCCCGGCCCCATGGACACCTCGTTCTTCTACCCCGCCGAGGACGACGACTCCGTCGCCTACCACAAGTCCTCCGCCATGAACGGGGACCTCACCAAGATCGAGGACATCGCCCCCTGGATCCGCCACCTCCTCACGGACGGCTGGTGGGCCAACGGCCAGACCCTCTTCCTCAACGGCGGCTACACCACCCGCTGAACGACCCCTCGCCCGAAAAGGGAGGGACCCGCCGAGCGGGACCGGGTGATCTCCACCCCCGTCTCCACCCCTGGGTGCAGGCGTTCCGTGCCTGGTCACAGCAGGCTTGGGGCATGGACATCACCGCCTGGATCACCGACATCGCCCTCATCCTGATCGTCTTCCGCCAGCTGCGCGAAGGCCCCCTCGGACCCCGGTCCTACCTGCTGCCCCTCGGCATCGTCACCGTCGTCGGATTCAGCTACCTCGACACCGTCCCCACCGGCGGCAACGACCTCGTGCTCATCGGCGCCCTCGTCGGCGTCGGCGCGGCCCTCGGGATCGCCGGTGGCGTGTTCACCCGTATGCGGCGCTCCGAGGGGCAGATCCTGATCAAGGCCGGGGCGGTCTCCGCGGCCCTGTGGGTGCTCGGTATGGGGGCCCGGCTCGGCTTCGAGGTGTGGGTCGACCACGGCGGCGCCGAGGCCGTCGCGCGGTTCAGCATGGATCACCGGATCACGACCTCCGACGCCTGGGTGGCCGCGCTGGTCCTGATGGCGCTGACCGAGGTCGTGACGCGGCTGGCCACCATCTACGTCCGCAGCCGCAGGGTGCCCGGCGCCGCGCTGCCCGGCACCGCCCCGAAGCCCGTGGCCGTCGGCGGGGCGAGCTGATCATGGGTTATGGTCGCGCCATGCCAGAACCGGACGCGGTAGGGACCGCGGGAACAGCCGCGCGTCCCCCCGTACATCCGGCGGCCGGGGGCCGCGGTACGCGGACCCAGTGGGTGGTCACCGTCGTCGTGACCGCCGTGGGCATCGCGACCATCCGTCCGATGGGGCTCAGCGGCCAAGGGCTCCTCGTCGCCCTGCTCTTCGTCCTCAACTGCGCGGTGCTGGCCTTCCGGGTGGTGCCCGAGGACCGGCTGCCCGCACGCCTCCTGCAGCACCGGTTCCGGCTGGTCTGGCCGGCCCTCGGGATCCTCGCGGCGGCGGCCCTGATCGCCGCCGCGGACTCCGGTTCCTCGTACCTCTTCGCCTTCTTCCTCGTCGCCCTCATCGGCAGCCGCCTCGACACCCGCCCCGCGCTCGCCCTCGCCGCGCTCAGCAGCCTGCTCTGCGCGGCCGCCCTCCTGCTGCGGGCCGAACCCGACGAGCGGACCGCGGCCCTGCTGCTCGGCCTCGCCACCGGCGCCGCGGTCCTGGCCGGTATGGCGGGCCGCAGCCGCGCCGAGGCCACCCGGGCCGCGATCGAAGCCGCGGAGTCCGCCGGGAAGGCGGCGCGCGCGGAGGCCCGTACGGCCGTGCTCGCGGAGCGCACCCGTATCGCCCGGGACGTGCACGACGTCCTCGCCCACTCGCTGGCCGGGATCAACATGCAGCTGGAACTGGTCGACGCGCTCATCGACACCGGTGACCTGGACAAGGTCAGGGCGGCCAACGCCAAGGCCCACGACCTGGTCCGCGAGAGCCTGAAACAGGCCCAGTGGACCGTGCACTCCCTGCGCGAGGACTCCCTTCCGCTGCTGGAAAGCCTGACGGCCATGCTGGAGTCCTCGGGCCACCGCGACGCCCTCACCGTCGAGGGCGAGGCCGGCACGCTGCCCGTCCGGGTGACCCAGGGGCTGCTACGGGTCGCCCAGGAGGCCCTGACCAACGCCGCCCGGTATGCCCCGGGGGCCTCCGTGGCCGTCCGGCTGGACTGTGCCGGCGAGCAGACCGTCCTGACCGTCACCAACGGCCCGCCCACCCGGCCGGTCGCGGCGGCCCCCGGCAGTGGGCTGGGGCTGATCGGCATGCGCGAGCGCATCGCGCTCCTGGGCGGAACCGTCGCCACCGGCCCCCTGCTGGAGGGGCCGCACCGGGGCGGCTGGCAGGTACGGGCGGAGGTACCCCGATGAACGAACCGACCGAGGGGACGCGGCCCGTCAGGGTCGTCGTCGCCGACGACCAGGCCGCCGTACGCGAACCCCTCGCGGCCGTCCTGGAACTCCTGCCGGACCTGGAGGTCGTCGCGGCGGCCGCCGACGGGCACGAGGTGCTGGCCGCCGTCGCCGCGGGCCCCGTGGACGTGGTCCTGATGGACCTGCGGATGCCCGGCATGGACGGCACCGAGGCCACCCGCCGGCTGAGCGCGGAGCATCCCGAGGTCGCGGTGGTGGTGCTGACCA
This sequence comes from Streptomyces sp. NPDC047014, assembly GCF_040644195.1. Taxonomy (NCBI): domain Bacteria; kingdom Bacillati; phylum Actinomycetota; class Actinomycetes; order Kitasatosporales; family Streptomycetaceae; genus Streptomyces; species Streptomyces sp. NPDC047014. Next base: position 99,709 of record NZ_JBEYVX010000017.1, read on the forward strand.
CCTTCGCGGACGACGACTCGGTGATGGCCGCGCTGACCGCCGGGGCCCGCGGCTACCTCACGAAGAACGCGGGCCGCCAGGACATCGCGCGGGCCATCCGCGCCGCCGCGGCGGGCCAGTCGGTGCTGGACCGCGAGGTCCAGGCCCGGCTGCTGGCGGCTGCCCGGGCCCCGCGCACGGCGGCGGCCCCGGCCCCCGAGGAGGAGCCGCCGCGGGCGCAGGCCCTGCCGGCCGATCTCACCCAGCGGGAGCGCGAGGTGCTGTCGCTGATCGGGCAGGGGCTGCCCAACCGGGCGATCGCGGAACGGCTGTTCATCAGCGAGGCCACCGTGAAGACCCACATCAACAACCTGTTCGCGAAGGCGGGCCTCCGCGACCGCGTGGAAGCGGCCCGTCTCGCCATAGCGGCGGGCCTGGCCTGACCGCGCGGGACAGGACCACGCAGAACAGGACAACGCGGTAGCCGCGGCATCCCTCAGACCGCGTACCGCTCCGGCGCGAACAGCGCCGGATTCGCCGCGATCCACTCCGAGGTCCGGCGCAGGCCCTCCTCCAGCCCCACCCGGGGCCGCCAGCCGGCCCATTCACGGGCCCGGGAGTTGTCCGACAGCAGCCGCTGCACTTCGCTGCCCGCCGGGCGGAGCCGCGTCGGGTCCACCACCACCTCCGCCTCCCGGCCGGAGGCCGTGATCAGGGCGCGGGCCAGCTCCCCGACCGAGATCTCCTCACCCGTGCCGAGGTTGACCACCTCGCCCACCGCCCGCTCGCACTCCGCCACCGCGAGGAAGCCCTCCGCGGTGTCCGTGACGTACGTGAAGTCGCGCGTCGGCGTGAGCGAGCCCAGGCGGATCTCCCGGGATCCGGCGTGCAGTTGGGCCAGGATCGTCGGGATGACCGCGCGGGCCGACTGGCGCGGCCCGTAGGTGTTGAAGGGGCGCACCACCGTCACCGGGAGTTCGAAGGCGTGGTGGAAGGAGAGCGCCATCATGTCGGCGCCGATCTTCGAGGCGGAGTACGGGGACTGCGGCTGGAGCGGGTGGCTCTCGGAGATCGGGGCGGTCAGCGCGGTTCCGTAGACCTCGCTGGTGGAGGTGTGCACGAGGCGGCGGACGGCGTGCCTCCGGCATGCCTCCGCGATGTTCTGCGTACCGGTGACGTTGGTCTGGACGTACGCGCCCGGCGAGTCGTAGCTGTACGGGATGCCGATCAGCGCCGCGAGGTGCAGGACGGTGTCGCAGCCCGCCACCGCGTCGCTGACCCGGCCCGCGTCGCGGACGTCGCCCGCCCACATCTCCACCGGGCCGTCCGGGTCGGCGAGGTAGCGGGCCAGGTTCCCCTTCTCGGCGTACGGCTTGTAGTGGACGAAGGCGCGGACGCGGGCGCCGCGCGCCACGAGCAGGTCGACCACGGTGGAGCCGATGAAGCCCTCCGCTCCGGTGACGAGGACGGTGCGGTCGGTCCAGCTGTTCATATGCGCTCCAGGCGAGGGGTGGGACGGGTGGTCGGGGTGACACCGGCGACGCGGAGGACCTGCGCGGCCAGCAGTTCGGCGGCCCGCGCGTGCGGCCCGGGGTCGGCGGCGCCGGCCATGGCGGCGAGCCGGGCGGGGTCGGCCAGCAGCGGTCCGATGAGACCGGCGAGGCGTTCGGCGGTGGTCTCGGCGTCGGGCAGCAGCAGTCCGGCGCCCGCGTCGGACAGCACCCGCGCGTTGTGGGTCTGGTGGTCGCCGGGGGCGTAGGGGTAGGGCACGAGGACCGCCGGTACCCCGGTCGCGGCCAGTTCCGCGACGGTGGCGGAGCCCGCGCGGCACACCACGAGGTCGGCCGCCGCGTAGACGAGGTCCATGCGGTCCAGGTAGGGCAGGGCCCGCGCGATCCGCCCGCCGCCGGAGGCCGCCAGGTCGGCCACGGTGTCGGGCAGCGCGGCGGGACCGGTCTTGACGAGGAGCTGTACGTCGTCCCGGTACTGCCAGAGGCCGGCCAGCGCGGCGGCCGCCCGGGTGAGGCGTACGGCGCCCAGGCTGCCGCCGTTGAAGACGATCAGGCGGCGCCCCGCGGGCACACCGAGCGCGCGCCGGGCCTCGGCGCGCAGCGCGGCCCGGTCCGGTCCGGGCAGCTCGGCGAGGCCGGACAAGGCCGCGGAGATCGGCATTCCGGTGGTGAGCGCCCGGTCGCCGCCGGCCAGGTGGGGGCGGCTGCGGTCGAAGGCCACCGCGATGTGCGGGGTGAGCCGGGCCGCGAACTGGTTGGCGCGGCCGGGGACGGCGTTCGACTCGTGGATCACGGCGGGCAGCCCGGCCAGCCGGGCCCCGAGCACGGCGGGCGCGCTCGGGTAGCCGCCCATGCCCACGACGACGTGCGCTCCCTGCGCCCGGATCACCGCGCGCGCCTGGTGCGCGGAGCGCAGCAGCGCCGCGGGCAGCAAGTAGCGTTTCGCGCCCAGTGCGGGATCGAAGGGGATCATGTCGACGGTGTGGAGGCGGTGGCCCGCGCCGGGGATCAGCTCGGTCTCCAGGCCCCGCTCGGTCCCGATGAACGAGACCACGGCGGTGGGCACGGCGGCGCGCAGCGCCTCCGCGAGGGCGAGACCGGGATAGATGTGCCCGCCGGTGCCGCCCGCACCGATCACGACGGAGAGTGCCGCGGACGTGTGGGGTGTGGTGGTGGTCATGTGCGGCACACTCCCGGTGCGCCCTAAGAACGTTCTAAGAGGTTCTCTCAGAAGCCTTTGGCAGGCTTTGTCCCATGAGCTCCAGGAACAGCGGCGGCATGAGCGGTACGGACGGCACGGGTGACGGCGGTGACCCCGGCGGCGGGGGCGGCGCGGACCGGCGGCGCATCCTCGTCGTGGACGACGAGCCCGAGGTGCGGGCGGCCGTCGAGGACGGGCTCGCGGTCGAGGGGTACGAGGTGCGGGGCGCCCCGGACGGGCTCGCGGCGCTCTCGCAGATCGCCGCCTGGGAGCCCGACGCGGTCGTGCTCGACGTGATGATGCCGGTGCTGGACGGGCTCGGCGTGTGCCGGCAGCTCCGCGCGCTGGGCGACCGTACGCCCGTGCTCGTCCTGACCGCGCTGGACTCCGTCAGCGAGCGGGTCGACGGGCTGGAGGCGGGCGCGGACGACTACCTCGTCAAGCCCTTCGCCCTGGACGAGCTGGTCGCGCGCGTGCGCGCGCTGCTGCGCCGGGCCGCGCCCGGACCGGCGGGCGCGGTCCCGCTCGGCTTCGCGGACCTCGTGCTCGATCCCGCGACCCGGACCGGGCGCCGGGGTGCGCGCCCGCTGGAGTTCAGCCGCACGGAAGCGGCTCTGCTGGAGCTGCTGCTGCGCCATCCCCGGCAGGTGCTCCCCCGCGAGCTGATCCTGGAGCTGGTGTGGGGGCGGGACTTCGGGCCGGACTCCAACTCCCTCGCGGTGTACGTCGGTTACCTGCGCCGGAAGCTGGAGGCCGCGGGCGAGCCCCGGCTGGTGCACACGGTCCACGGGGTCGGCTACCGGCTGGACGCGGCGTGAGCGGCGGCCGCCGGCGGCTCGGCAGGGTCTGGCGACGGCGCGGCCCGCTGCGGACCAGGCTGGCGCTGTCGGTCACCGCCGCGGTGGCGCTCGTAGCACTGGGGGTGTGCGGGGCGGCGTTCCTGGTGGTCCGGTCCGCGCTGTACGAGCAGCTGGACCTCAGCCTCACCCAGTCGGCGCGGCTCGCGGCGCAGCGCAATCCGGGGGCCGCGCCCGGCACCCTGGCGGGCGAGTGCCGGTTCCTGGCGGCTCCGGCGTGCGCGGAGGTGGTGTCCGCCGACCCGGCGAAGGACCCGGGGACGCCGGGGCTGCTGCCGGTGGCTCCGGCCGCGCGGGAGGTGGCGGCGGGCGAGCGGGCGCCGTACTACACGAACATCACGGTGGCCGGGCATCCCGCCCGGATGCTCACCACCGACTACGCGAAGGGGCGCGCGCTGCAGGTCGCGCTGCGCTCGGACACCGTGCAGGACGGGATCGCGGAGGCCACGGGATGGCTGGTCCTGACGGCGGCGACCGGTGTACTGCTGGCCGCCCTCCTCGGCTACGGGGTCTCGCGTACGGGTCTGGCACCGGTGGCCCGGCTCACCGCGACCGCCGAGCGGATCGCCGCGACCCGTGACGCCCGGCACCGCATCGAACTGCCGCCTCCGGGGCGGGAGGACGAGATCACGCGGCTGGCAACGAGCTTCAACACCATGCTGGGCGAGCTGGAGCAGTCCGTCACCGCGCAGCGCCGCCTGGTCGCGGACGCCTCGCACGAACTGCGCACCCCGCTCACGGCGTTGCGTACGAATGCCGAGCTGCTGGCGCGGGCCGACCGGCTCACTCCGGAGCAGCGTGGGCGGGCCACGGTTGCGCTGGGCCGGCAGCTGCGGGAGGTGACGGGGCTGGTCAACGACCTGATCGAGCTCGCGCGGGACGAGGAGCCGCAGCCGCTGGTGGAGCAGGTACGGCTGGACGCGCTGGTGGAGCACTGCGTACAGGCGGCGCGCACGCACTGGCCGGCCGTGCCCTTCCATGTACGGGTGCCGGCGGAGCCCGTGGTGGTGGCGGGGGTGCCGGCACGGCTCAGCCGGCTGGTGGGCAATCTGCTGGACAACGCGGCGAAGTTCAGCGGGAGCGGCGGCCTGCCCGTGGAGGTGGAACTGGCGGCGGACGTGCCGGGCCGGGGGCCGGAGTTGACCGTGCGGGACCACGGTCCGGGGATCGCGCGGGAGGATCTTCCGTACGTCTTCGACCGCTTCTACCGGGCCGGGGCGGCGCGCGCCCTGCCGGGCTCGGGGCTGGGTCTGGCCATGGCCCGTCAGATCGCGCGGGCACACGCGGCCGAGCTGACGGCGGAGGCGGCCCCGGGCGGGGGCGCGCTGTTCCGGCTGACGTTCTGAGCACGGGCGGCGGGCCTGCGGCCGGGGGCTTCACCGGTGGCGTTCGTGGAGGAAGTCCTCGATCACGTGGAGCCCGCCGGCGGGGTGGATCTCGTCGTGGACGTGCTTGCCGACGGCGAGGCTCCGGCATCCGTCCGCAGCTGCTCGACACGGCGTACGTGGACGAGGTCGTGCCCGTCTGTCCTGTGCGGCATCCAGCCGGTCTGGGTCGACCCGCAGTGGGACGCCGAGCGGCACCTCGCCCACCCGCCCACGGCGGAAGCCTTCGAGGCGGCCTTCGCGGCGCATCCCGACGCCCGCGGGGGCGGACGTATGCGTGACCTCCGTGCACAAGATGGGCTCCGGCCTGGAGCAGAGCTCGGTCATCCACCTGCAGGGCGACCTCGTCGCGCCCGAGGTCCTCAAGAGCCGGGAGGACCTCCTCGGCACCACCAGCCCTCGGTCCTCGTCTACGCGGCCCTCGACGGCTGGCGCCGCCAGATGGTCGAGCACGGTCGCGCCCTCTACGACGACGCGCTCGCCCTCGCCGAGCGGGTGCGCACCAGGATCTCCGCCATCGACGGCATGCGGGTCCACGGCGGCGAGGACTTCTGCGGCCCCGGCAAGGCCAACGACATGGCCCCCTCCAGATCATCGTCGACATCAGCGACCGGCAGGTCACCGGCTACCGTGCGGCGGACTGGCTGCGCGAGCACCACTGCATCAAATCTCCACCTCGCCGACCACCGCCGCATCAGCGCCCAGCTGACCCACGCCGACGACGCCAAGAGCGCGGGCACCCTGCTGACCGCGCTGGAGGACCTCGCCGCACACGCCCGTGGCATGCGCACCGGCCAGCCCGTGGAGGTTCCCGCTCCGTCCGGCGTGTGCCTCGAACAGGCAGAGCTGCCCCGCGACGCCGCTCACAGGGTCTGGTGGTAGCGGACGTTCGGGCCGGGACGATAGCGCCCCAGACCGGTGGGGCTGTGGCTTCCCTGGGCGAGGGTGAGCAGGAACTCCGTGACGGGCCCTGGGGCCTCGTGCCAGTCTCCGTCCTCTGTTTCGACCACCACTCGCCAGTCGGCCGGGTCCGGTTCCTCGGGAAGGAAGTAGTAGACGGGGCCGCCCTCGACCCCGCCCCACTCGATCAGTCCGCCCGGATCGGGGTGGAAGGGAAAGGGGTACCGGCCCGGATCGGTGAGGTGCAGGCCGCACTTTCCACCCGCCGAGGGCCAGAGCCGTTCCAGCTCGTCCGCCGTGCCGTCGACTGGCCGGTCCATGTGGAGGAAGCCGTCAAAGGCACCAGGCCCGTACAGGTCGAGGAACGCTTTGTAGTCGGTGGGCAGACTGATGCCGAGGTGCCTCTCGGCGGCGTCCCAGAGACGCGGGCGCGCCCAGCCCCAGCAATTCGGCTCGCCAAGCAGTTTCTTGAGCTCTTCCAAGGCGTCTGCCGTCTGTTCTCCCGGGTGGCTATACGGGCAGGGTAGTGAGCAACCCTCGCACGCGAGTACGACAGAGCTGGTGGTTGCCCTGGTACCGGTGCCCAAAGCGGGGAGAGCCTGACCCAAGCGGTCGGCGCTCACGTCCTGGCCGCTGCGTCTGTTCGGGGGCATCGGGCGGAAGATCGCGGGCACAGGGGCGGGCAGGGGAAGGGATTTCCCGCACGGCCGGGCACAGGGCCTCGCCGGCGCAGAGGAAGGGTGCCAGCATGTCGCAGGTCGAAGAGTCCGTCGAGGTCGACGTTCCGGTGCGCACGGTCTACAACCAGTGGACGCAGTTCGAGTCGTTCCCGCACTTCATGGACGGTGTGGAGCGCATCGAGCAGCGCACCGACACCATGACGCACTGGGTGGCGAAGATCGGCGGCGTGACCAAGGAGTTCGAGGCGGAGATCACCGAGCAGATCCCCGACGAGCGGGTCGCCTGGACGACGCTGGGCGGCGAGGTGAAGCAGGCCGG
>NZ_JBEYVX010000018.1:0-105717 GCF_040644195.1 Streptomyces sp. NPDC047014
GGTCTGGGGCGGAGCCCCAGGATCCCGGCTCCGCCGGGCACCGGGCTCTGCCCGGACCCGCGCCTCAAACGCCGGCGGGGCTGGATTGGCCCCCGGCGAGGCTGGATGTGGCCCCCACCGAGGAAAAGAGGGCACCGCGGCGCAGCCGGGGGCCGGGCGCGCCCGAAGGGGTGGTACCCGTTAGGGGAGTTGGGGCGTGGCGCCCCAAGGGGTCTTCGCGATCGCGCGGCGGAGGCGGCGGGCTCGGCGGCCCGTCACGCGGTCCGCGTAGACCGTCCCGTCGAGGTGGTCGCACTCGTGCTGCAGGCAGCGCGCGAAGAACCCCGCCCCCTCCACCCGCACAGGCACCCCCGCCGACGTCACACCCTCCACCACCGCCCGGTCGAACCGCACCGTCCCCGCCTCCAGCCCCGGCAGGGACAGGCACCCCTCGGGCCCGAGGAACTCCTCCCCGTCCGCCGCCACCAGCCGCGGGTTGACGACATGCCCGACGTGCCGGACCTCCTCGTCGTCCGGGCAGTCGTACACGAACACCCGCCGCGCCACGCCGATCTGGTTCGCGGCCAGCCCGACGCCCTCCGCCGCGTACATCGTCGCGAACATGTCCTCGATGAGCCGGTCCAGCTCCGGGCCGAACGCGGTGACTTCCTCGCAGGGCGAGTGGAGCACCGGATCACCCAGCAGGCTCATGGTGCGGACGATGCCGGTGGTACCGGGGATGGTGCGCTGTCGCATGGCCGTAAGCCTACGACGGGGCGCCGCGGTCAAGGCTCCGGCAGGTACTGGATAGGCTGGGGGCGACCGACGCTAGGAGGACAAGGGACGATGGCAGGCAACACGGAGCCGCTTTCGCCGCGGGCCAAGCTGGCCGTGACGGCGGGCAAGGCCGCGGCGGCGGTGTCGCGGGCCGCGGGACGCGGAAGCGGATCGGTGATCGGTGGGAAGGTCGCACTCAAACTCGACCCCGATCTTCTCGGCGCGCTGGCGCAACACCTCGACGTCGTCCTCGTCTCCGCGACGAACGGCAAAACCACGACGACCCGGCTGATCGCGGAGGCCCTGCGGGCCAGCGGTCCGGTCGTCTCCAACGCCCTCGGCGCCAATATGCCGGCGGGCATCACCTCCGCGCTGGCCGGCGGCTCGGACGCCAAGTACGGCGTCATCGAGGTCGACGAGAAGTACCTGGCCGGGGTGGCCCGGGACGTCACCCCCAAGGTGATCGCCCTGCTCAACCTCTCCCGCGACCAGCTGGACCGCGCCGCCGAGACCCGCATGCTCGCGGAGAAGTGGCGCGAGGGCCTCCAGGGCTCCAAGGCGGTCATCGTCGCCAACTGCGACGACCCGCTGATCGTGTGGTCCGCCTCCTCCTCGCAGAACGTCGTGTGGGTCGCGGCCGGCCAGGAGTGGAAGGACGACGCCTGGTCCTGCCCCTCCTGCGGCGGTGTCATGCAGCGCCCCGGCGACGACTGGTTCTGCGGCGAGTGCGGCTTCCGCCGCCCCACCCCGACCTGGGTGCTCTCCGGCGACCACGTGCTGGACCCGCACGGCTCGGCCTGGCCGATCCACCTCCAGCTGCCCGGCCGCGCCAACAAGGCCAACGCCGCCACCTCGGCCGCCGTGGCCGCCGTCTTCGGCGTCCCGCCGCAGGTGGCCCTGGAGCGGATGTACCAGGTGCAGGCCGTCGCCGGCCGCTACGACGTGGTCCGCTTCCAGAACCGCGAACTGCGGCTGCTGCTCGCGAAGAACCCGGCCGGCTGGCTGGAGACCTTCTCGCTGATCGACCCGCCGCCGACCCCGGTGATCCTCTCGGTGAACGCGCGCGGCGCCGACGGCACCGACACCTCCTGGCTGTGGGACGTGGACTACCCGCGCCTGTCGGGCCACCCGATCTTCGTGATCGGCGACCGCAAGCTGGACCTCGCGGTCCGCCTGGAGGTCGCGGGCCTGGACTTCCGGGTGTGCGAGAGCCTCGACGAGGCCGTGCAGCTGGCGCCGCCCGGACAGATCGAGCTGATCGCCAACTACACCGCCTTCCAGGACGTGCGCCGCCGCGTCGGCAACTAGTACTCATACCTCCAGAGGACACACGAGCATGAGCGACAACAGCCTGCGTCTGGTGTGGGTCTACCCCGACCTGCTCAGCACGTACGGAGACCAGGGCAACGCCCTCGTCGTGGAGCGCCGGGCCCGCCAGCGCGGCCTGGACGTCCAGCGCGTGGACGTGCGCAGCGACCAGCCCATCCCCACCTCGGGCGACATCTACCTGATCGGCGGCGGCGAGGACCGGCCGCAGCGCCTCGCCGCGGAGCGCCTGCTGCGCGACGGCGGTCTGGAGCGGGCCGTCTCGAACGGGGCGATCGTCTTCTCCGTCTGCGCCGGCTACCAGATCCTGGGCCAGGAGTTCGTCAACGACATGGGCCAGCGCCAGGAGGGCCTCGGCCTGCTGGACGTGGTCACCGTGCGCGGTGAGGGCGAGCGCTGCGTGGGCGACGTCCTCGGCGACATCGACCCCCGGCTGAACCTGCCGCAGCTGACGGGCTTCGAGAACCACCAGGGCGTGACCCACCTCGGGCCGACGGCGCGGCCGTTCGCCCGGGTGAGCATGGGCCGCGGCAACGGCACCGGCGACGGCACCGAAGGCGCGTACAACGACACGGTGTTCGGCACGTACATGCACGGCCCCGTGATGGCCCGCAACCCGCACATCGCGGACCTGCTGCTCAAGCTGGCCCTCGACGTGAACGCGCTGCCGGCCATAGACGACCGGTGGTACGAGGCGCTGCGCGCGGAGCGCATCGCGGCCGCCACGCAGCCCGCGTAACGGCCCCGCGGACCGCTCATCGGGGCGGCCCCTCCATCATGTGTTCGGCCCGGTTTTCCCTAGGGGGAACCGGGCCGACGTCGTTTCCTACGAAGGTCGCGGGGAGGGGGTGGAGGATGGTTCGGGCCACCCCGGTTCCGCTTGTAGGGTGGCATCAGATCCCACCGGACGACGTGGTCCGGTCGCCCGCCCACGTTGCAAAGGTCTCTTCTGCCATGCGCATTGGTGTGCTCACTTCCGGTGGCGACTGCCCCGGCCTCAATGCCGTCATCCGCTCCGTCGTGCACCGTGCCGTCGTCGACCACGGCGACGAGGTGATCGGTTTCCTGGACGGCTGGAAGGGCCTGCTGGAGGCGGACTACCGCAAGCTCGACCTCGACGCCGTCGGCGGCATCCTGGCCCGCGGCGGCACCATCCTCGGCTCCTCCCGGGTCCAGCCCGCGCACCTGCGCGACGGCGTGGAGCGGGCCCGCGGGCACGTGGCGGACCTCGGGCTCGACGCGATCATCCCGATCGGCGGCGAGGGCACCCTCAAGGCGGCGAACCTGCTCGCGCAGGGGGGTCTGCCGATCGTCGGCGTCCCGAAGACCATCGACAACGACATCGCCTCCACCGATGTGACCTTCGGCTTCGACACGGCCGTGGGCGTGGCCACGGAGGCGCTGGACCGGCTCAAGACCACCGCCGAGTCCCACCAGCGCGTGATGGTCGTCGAGGTCATGGGCCGGCACACGGGCTGGATCGCCCTGCACTCGGGCATGGCGGCGGGCGCGCACGCCATCGTCGTCCCGGAGCGCCCCTTCGACATAGACGAGCTGACGGCGATCGTCGGCGAGCGCTTCTCGGCGGGCAAGCGGTTCGCGATCGTCGTGGTCGCGGAGGGCGCCAAGCCGAAGCCCGGCTCGATGGCCTTCGAGGAGCGCGGCACGGACATCTACGGCCACGAGCGCTTCGCCGGCATCGGCAACCTGCTGGCCGTCGAGCTGGAGAACCGCCTCGGCAAGGAGGCCCGCCCGGTCATCCTCGGCCACGTCCAGCGCGGCGGCACCCCCACCGCCTACGACCGCGTCCTCGCCACCCGCTTCGGCTGGCACGCGGTGGAGGCCGCCCACCGCGGCGAGTTCGGCATGCTGACCGCGCTGCGCGGCACGGACATCGTGATGGTGCCGCTGGCCGAGGCGACCTCCTCCCTCAAGACCGTCCCGGCCGAGCGCTACGACGAGGCCCAGACCGTTCTGTGACGTCCCTTTTGTGACAGGCCGCCCCCGCGCGCGGAAGCGTTCGGGGGCGGCACTACTGTGGTGGGGCGCCACAGTCGAGGGAGTGAACAGATGGACCACAGCGGGCACGGCATGGACATGAACATGGACCTGCCACCGTTCACTCTCGGGCGCGGTCTGGAGTTCTCCTTCGACGCGTTCTTCCTGTTCGGCTCGCTGCTCGCGCTCGCCCTGTACGGGTGGGGCGTGCTGCGGCTGCGGCGGCGCGGGGACGCCTGGCCCGCGGGCCGGACGATCGCCTTCACCCTCGGCGTGCTGACCGTGGTCCTGGTGATGTGCACCAAGCTGAACGACTACGGCATGGTGATGTTCAGCGTCCACATGGTCCAGCACATGGTGATCAGCATGATCACGCCGATCCTGGTGCTGCTGGGCGCCCCGGTCACCCTGGCGCTGCGCGCGCTGCCGCCCGCCGGCCGGGGCCGCAAGGGGCCGCGCGAGCTGCTGCTGGCCCTGCTGCACAGCCGGTACATGCGGGTGGTCACGCACCCCGCCTTCACGATCCCGATGTTCATCGCAAGCCTCTACGCGCTGTACTTCACCCCGCTCTTCGACTTCCTGATGGAGAGCCGCACCGGGCACATCGCGATGATGGTGCACTTCCTGGCCGTCGGCCTGATCTTCTTCTGGCCGATCATGGGCATCGACCCGGGTCCGCACCGCCCCGGCTATGTGATGCGGATGCTGGAGCTCTTCGCGGGCATGCCCTTCCACGCCTTCTTCGGTATCGCCCTGATGATGGCGAGCGAGCCGATGATCAAGACGTACGCGAACCCGCCCGCCTCCCTCGGCATCGATCCGCTGCTCGACCAGCAGTGGGGCGGCGGCATCGCCTGGGCGTTCAGCGAGATCCCCTCGGTGCTCGTCCTGATCGCCCTGATCTACCAGTGGTACCACTCCGAGCAGCGGGCCGCGAAGCGCTCCGACCGGGCCGCCGACCGCAACGGCGACCGGGAGCTGGAGGCGTACAACGCCTATCTCGCCTCACTGCAAGCGCGTGGCCAGTAGCGGATCCCCGCCTTCGCGCGCCACCATGGGGCATGACCGGATCCGTGAAGACGATGGCCGTCATGACCTTCGCCGCGCTGGTGGCAGTCGCCGGGTACTCCGTGGTCCTGGGCAGCAACGGCTGGCTGTGGTTCGGCTGGGTGATGCTGGGCCTGCTGACCGCGGGGATGGCCGCCTCGCGCGGTGCCTGAGCGGAATTGCTTCCCACCGGCCCCTCCGGCCCGCGGCTCACCGTCCGTAAACTGGCGGTGACGACGGGATGACGACAGGAGCGGCCCGGTGTTCTACCTCTTGCTCAAGCACGTGTTCCTGGGACCTCTGCTGCGGCTGCTCTTCCGGCCGCGGATCGAGGGCCTGGAGAACGTCCCGGCGGAGGGTGCCGCGATCGTCGCGGGCAACCACCTGTCCTTCTCCGACCATTTCCTGATGCCCGCCATCCTGGCCCGGCGCATCACCTTCCTCGCGAAGGCCGAGTACTTCACCGGCCCCGGGGTGAAGGGCCGGCTCACCGCCTTCTTCTTCCGCAGCGCAGGGCAGATCCCCGTGGACCGCTCCGGCAAGGACGCGGGCCAGGCGGCGCTGCGGGAGGGGCTGGGCGTACTGGCCAAGGGCGAGCTGCTGGGCATCTATCCGGAGGGCACCCGCTCGCACGACGGCCGGCTCTACAAGGGCAAGGTGGGCGTGGCCGCGATGGCCCTCGGCGCGGGGGTCCCCGTGGTGCCCTGCGCGATGGTGGGCACCTTCGAGATCCAGCCGCCGGGGAAGAAGATCCCGAAGATCCGCCGGGTCACCATCCGCTTCGGCGCCCCGATGGACTTCTCCCGGTACGCCGGGATGGAGAACGAGCGGGCCGTGCTGCGGGCCGTCACCGACGAGATCATGTACGCGATCCTCGGGCTGTCGGGCCAGGAGTACGTCGACCGGTACGCGGCCGAGGTCAAGGCCGAGGAGGAGGCCGGGCGCAAGCGGACCCGGCGCGGCCCGCGCTGAGCCCCCCGCCCCGCCCGCGCCCCGGACACGGGGCCGCCCGCCCCCGCGCGGGTACGCGGGGGCGGGCGGGTTCCCCGGACGAGCCGGGGCGCGGTACGGACGGGCTCGCGGTCCGGCTAGCGGACGGCGGGCAGCTCCTCGCGGGAGGGCAGCTCGGCGGCCGGGGCCCCGGCGGCGGCCGAGGAACGGGCGGCGGCCGGGGCGGGGGCGACGGGGGTGGCGTGCGGGGCGCACGTCACGTTCTTGGTGTCGACCTTGCCGGTGAGCAGGTAGGTGTCGACCCGCGTGTTGATGCAGGGGTTCACCAGGCCGGTCACGCCGTGCGAGCCGGCGTTCTGCTCGGTGATCAGGCGCGAGCCGGCGAGCCGGCGGTGCAGCTCGACGGCGCCCTTGTAGGGGGTGGCCGCGTCGCGCTCCGACTGCACGATCAGCACCGGCGGCAGGCCGTGCCTGGCGCCGACCTGGATGGGGGTGCTCTGCTTGGCCTTCCAGGTCGCGCAGGGCAGGTTCATCCACGCGTTGGACCAGGTCAGGAAGGGGTACTTGCGGTGCAGCGCGGTGTTGTCGCGGTCCCACTTGGCCCAGCTGGTGGGCCACTTCGCGTCGGCGCACTCCACGGCCGTGTAGACGGCGTTGCCGTTCTCGGCGGAGGCGTTCCCGGCGGTGTCCGACATGTCCGGGGCGATGGCGTCGACGAGGGCCTGCTCGTCACCCGCCTCGTAGGCGGCCCAGGTCTTGGCGACGGGCACCCAGGAGGAGTCGTAGTACGGGGCGCCCTGGAAGAAGCCGATGAGCTCGGCCGGTCCGACGACCCCGCCGAGCGGGCTGGCCTTGGCCTTGGCGCGCAGCTTCTGGTAGCGGGCCTCGACCTGGGCGCGCGTGGTGCCCAGGTGGAAGGAGGCGTCGTTCTTGGCGACCCAGTCCTGCCAGTCGTTCCAGCGGGTCTGGAAGGCGACGTCCTGGCCGAGGTTGGCCTCGTACCAGATGTTGTCCTGGGAGGGGTCGACCACGCTGTCGACGATCATGCGGCGTACGTGGGTCGGGAAGAGGGTCGCGTAGACCCCGCCCAGGTAGGTGCCGTAGGAGACGCCGAGGAAGTTCAGCTTCTGCTCGCCGAGGGCCGCCCGGATGATGTCCATGTCCCGCGCGCTGTTCGGCGTGGTCATGTGCGGCAGCATCTCGCCGCTGCGCTCCTTGCAGCCGTCCGCGTACTCGGCGGCGAGCTTGCGCTGGGCGCGCTTGTCGGCCTCGGAGTCCGGGACCGGGTCGGCCTTGGGGGCCTTGACGAACTCCTGCGGGTCGATGCAGGAGATGGGCGCGGAGTGGCCGACACCGCGCGGGTCGAAGCCGACGAAGTCGTACGCCTTCGCGGCGTTGACCCACAGCGGGCTCTTGGTGGTGACCCGGCGCGGGAAGCGCATGCCGGAGCCGCCGGGGCCGCCCGGGTTGTAGACGAGGGCGCCCTGGCGCTCCTGCGGGGTGCCGGTGCTGCCGATGCGGTCCACGGCGATGTCGATGGTCTTGCCGTACGGCTTCGCGTAGTCGAGCGGGACCTTCACCCAGCCGCACTGGATGGGCTTCTCCAGGCCCCAGTCGGCGGGGCAGTCCTTCCACTCGATCCCGGTGCGGGCGGCCCGGGCGGCGGCGATCCGCACGCCCAGCTCCACCGGGAGCCGGACGTCCGGGCCGTACGAGGCGGACGCCTCCGCCGGCGCGGCCGGCGCGGCCGTGGCCTGCGGTGCCAGCAGCAGGCCCGCTGCCAGTGCGCCGGTGATCAGTGTGGCGGCGCTCCCCAGCGTCGCGTTGCGTATCACGTGGTGGTTCCCCCTGCGTCAGGTTCCGCCGTGGGCGGCCTGGTTGGCCGCCCAGGTCGTCGGCGTGCAGGGGGATCCTTTCCTCTGGCCCGCCACCGGCGACAGGGTGGGGTGGAGTTCTTTGCCAACCCGATAACCGGATGAGCGGGTACCGCTGAGCGGTGACCGATTCGCCCCCGTTCAGGGGCAGTAGAGGCGCCGGGCCTCCTCCAGCAGCTCGCGCAGCCGCAGCGCGTCCGGCGCCAGGACGGTGACGAGTACGGCGGGCCCCGCGAGCGGTGTCGCGGCGGCGAACTCCCCGAGCACGGCGGCCCGCGGCGGCCGCGCCGCGAAGGCGGGGTCGACCACGAGGAGCTGCCCGAGCGCCCGGTGGCCGGCCAGGCCCGCCGGGCCGTCCCAGCCGCCGGGGGCGCCGGGCCCGCAGGACAGTTCCTGGTCGAGCAGCGGCCGGCCCTCCCGGGTGACGGCGAGGCGGCTGCGCAGCAGGCCCGGCTCCTCCCCCGCCCGCCCGAGCACCTGCTCCTCGCGCAGCACCAGCCGGGCCGTGGGGGCCAGCCGGATCCGGGTGCGCACGCGCAGGTCGCTGCCGCGTACGGAGACCAGCGGCTCGGGCAGCCAGCGCACCGACGCCCCGTCCTCCACGGCCAGTTCCACGTCGTAGCGGGCGGGTGCGCCGCCCCGGCCGGGCAGGGCCAGGGTGGCCGCCGCCGAGGCGAGGGAGAGGCGCGCCCCGGGCCCGGCGGTGGCCTCGACGGTGAGGTGGTCCCCGCCCAGCGGGGCGCTCATGGCGCCGACGAGGACCACCGCGGCCTCGTCCGCCGCGCCCCGGGTCCGGCGCAGGGCGAGCGGGCCCTCCCCCGCGAGGACGGGCAGGGCGGTTCCGCCGCGGCCGTCGGCGGTGGCGTGGATCCGGGCGGTGGCCCGCAGCCCGGTCGCGGGGACGGCGCCGGGCGGGACCGGCGCGGCGGCGGGCACGACGGGCGGCACTACCGGCAGGGCGGCGGGCGGCGCGGAGGCGGCGGGTGCGGCCTCGGGCGCGGGGGCCGGCGGTGCGGTGGTCACGTCGCGGTCCAGGCGGTGATCCGCTCGCGCACCCAGGCGGCGACCGGCCCCACCCCCTCGGGCCCGCGCAGCGACTGGAAGGCGACGGGCAGTGCGCCGCGCTGCTCCGCCGCGTCCCGGGCCATCCGGTCCAGGTCGGAGCCGACGTAGGGGGCGAGGTCGGTCTTGTTGACCACGAGCAGGTCGGCGGTGGTGACCCCGGGCCCGCCCTTGCGCGGGATGTCGTCCCCGCCGGCCACGTCGATGACGAAGATCTGCGCGTCGGCGAGTCCCCGGGAGAAGGTGGCGGTGAGGTTGTCGCCGCCGGACTCGACGAGGATCAGGTCGAGCGGGGCGACCTCCCGGAAGGAGTCCTCCAGTTCCTCCACCGCCTCCAGGTTGGCGGAGATGTCGTCGCGGATGGCGGTGTGCGGGCAGGCGCCGGTCTCGACGGCGGTGATCCGCTCCGGGGGCAGCACGGCCTCGCGCAGCAGGAACTCGGCGTCCTCGCGGGTGTAGATGTCGTTGGTGACCACCGCCATCGACAGCTCGGTGCGCAGGGCGCGGCACAGGGCGGCGACGGTGGCGGTCTTGCCGGAGCCTACGGGTCCGCCGAGTCCGATGCGCAGGGCGCGCCGGGTGCCGTCGGCGCGGAGCGGGGCGGCGCTGTGGGTGTGCCGGTGCGGCTGGGCCACGGCGTGGTCGAGGTGCATGGGAACTCCAGTGAGGGCGAAGGGGGTTCAGGAGGCGAAGAGTCGTACCGGCCAGCCGGCGTGGGCCTCGGCCGCGATCTCCAGCAGGGGCGAGGAGGCCGCGGGCAGGGCGCCGGTGCCCTCCCGCAGGGCCCGGTGCGCGGCCTCGGCGGCGCGGGCGGCCACGGCGTCGGCCTCGGGGGCGAGCCGGGCGAGGACCCCGCTGGCCTCGAAGGGGTCGAGGCCCAGCAGCCGCACGGTGGCGGTGGCCGGGCCGCCGATGCTCTCGTACGCCGCCACGTGCGCGGCGTCGAGCGGCCCGAGCCCGGCCACCCGCGCGGTGACGCCGAGCACCACGGGCTGGTGCGCCCCGCGCGGGAAGGCGGCGGCCAGCGCCTCCAGGGCCGGGTCGGGCCAGGCGGCGCGGGCGGCCCGCAGCAGCTGCCGGCCGAGCCGGCGTGCGGCGGTGCGCAGGGCGGGTGACGGGGTGCGCGCGTCGGCGGCTTCGTCGAGCGCGGCCGGGTCCAGGCCGAGGGCCGCCGCCCCGGCGAGGGCGGCGGCGGTGAGCCCGGCGGTGTGCAGCCGGCCCCGGCAGAAGTCCTCCAGGGTGGCCGCGTCATGGATCCGGCCCGCCTTGCAGGCGGCCTCGGCCCCGCCGGAGTGGGCGTGGCCCCCGGCGGGGAAGCGGCCGTCGGCGAGGACGAGCAGTGCGGCGAGGCTCATGTGGTCCGGCCCCTCAGAACAGGAAGTAGCGCTGGGCCATGGGCAGTTCGGCGGCGGGCGCCGGTTCGATCGCCTCGCCGTCGATGGTGACGGTGAAGGTGTCGGCGTCGACCTCGACCCGGGGCATGGCGTCGTTGTTGCGCATGTCGGCCTTGCTCACCTTGCGGGTGCTCTCGATGGCCGTGAAGGTCTTGGCCAGTCCGAGCCGTTCGGGGAGTCCGTCGTCGAGGGCGGCCTGCGCCGTGAAGTTCAGCGAGTTCAGGGCGGGTGCGCGCCCGTGGCTGCCGAACATGGGGCGGGGCAGGACGGGCTGCGGGGTGGGGATGGAGGCGTTGGCGTCGCCCATCTGGGCGTAGGCGATCTGGCCGCCCTTGATGACCAGTTCGGGCTTGACCCCGAAGAAGGCCGGGTTCCAGAGCACCAGGTCCGCGAGCTTGCCGGTCTCGACGGAGCCGACCTCGCGCGCGAGCCCCTGGGCGACGGCCGGGTTGATCGTGTACTTGGCGACGTAGCGGCGGGCCCGGTGGTTGTCGGCGGGGCCGTCGCCGGGGAGGAAGCCGCGCCGCTTCTTCATCACGTGGGCGGTCTGCCAGGTGCGCAGCACGACCTCGCCGACGCGGCCCATGGCCTGGGAGTCGGAGGAGATGATGGAGATGGCGCCGAGGTCGTGCAGCACGTCCTCGGCGGCGATGGTCGAGGGCCGGATGCGGGATTCCGCGAAGGCCAGGTCCTCGGGGACGGCCGGGTTGAGGTGGTGGCAGACCATCAGCATGTCGAGGTGTTCCTCGACGGTGTTGAGGGTGTGCGGCCGGGTGGGGTTGGTGGAGCTGGGCAGGATGTTCGGCTCGGAGACCACGGTGATGATGTCGGGAGCGTGCCCGCCGCCCGCGCCCTCGGTGTGGTACGAGTGGATGGTCCGCCCGGCGATGGCCGCGAGGGTGTCCCCGACGAAGCCGGCCTCGTTGAGGGTGTCGGTGTGGATGGCGACCTGGGCGCCGGTCTCCTCGCAGACGCCGAGACAGGCGTCGATGACGGCGGGGGTGGAGCCCCAGTCCTCGTGGAGCTTGAACCCGAGCGCGCCGCCGCGCAGCTGGGAGTACATGGCCTCGCGGGACATGGTGTTGCCCTTGCCGAGGAGCCCGATGTTGACGGGGTGGGCCTCCAGGGCCGCGAACATCCGGGCCAGGTGCCAGGGCCCGGGGGTGACGGTGGTGGCCTTGGTGCCCTCGGCCGGGCCGGTGCCGCCGCCGACCAGGGTGGTGATCCCGGAGGCGAGGGCCTCGTCCACGACGGTCGGGGAGATGAAGTGCACGTGGGCGTCGATGGCCCCGGCGGTGAGGATCTTGCCGTTGCCCGCGACGATCTCGGTCTCGGGGCCGATGACCAGGGCTCGGTCGACCCCGTCCATGGTGTCGGGGTTGCCGGCCTTGCCGATGCCGCAGATCCGGCCGTCGCGAATGCCGACGTCGGCCTTGACGATGCCCCAGTGGTCGAGGACGACGACTCCGGTGATCACGGTGTCGGGGGCGCCCTCGGCCCGGGTGGTCCGGGCCTGTCCCATCGATTCGCGGATCACCTTGCCGCCGCCGAAGACGGCCTCGTCCCCGGCCCGGCCGGGGCCGCCGCTGCGGTCCTCCTCGATCTCCACGAAGAGGTCGGTGTCGGCGAGGCGGATCCGGTCTCCGGCGGTCGGCCCGAGGAGGTCGGCGTACACCTGGCGGGAGAGCTCAGCCATCGAGCGGCCCCCCGGTCTCCCCGCGCAGTCCCGGTACGGTGCGCAGGCCCGCGAGCGGTACGAGTTCCACCGCGACGGGGATCCCGGGCTCGAAGCGGACGGCCGTGCCGGCGGCGATGTTGAGCCGTAGCCCGCGGGCGGCGGAGCGGTCGAAGTCCAGGCCGGGGTTGGCCTCGGCGAAGTGGTAGTGGGAGCCGACCTGCACGGGACGGTCGGCGGCGTTGAGCACGGTGAGGCGGGTGACGGGGCGTCCCTCGTTGAGGAGCACCGGGCCGTCCCCGTAGGCGATCTCGCCGGGGATCATGCGCGGGTACTCCTTCTCAGACGATGGGGTCGTGGACGGTGACGAGCTTGGTGCCGTCGGGGAAGGTCGCCTCGACCTGGACGTCGTGGATCATCTCGGGGATGCCCGTCATGACCTCGGCGCGGCCGAGGACGGTGCGGCCGGAGGCCATCAGCTCGGCCACGGTGCGGCCGTCGCGGGCGCCTTCGAGGATGTGGGACGTGATGAGCGCGATCGCCTCCGGGTGGTTGAGGAGGACGCCGCGCGCCCTCCGCTTCTCCGCCACGTCGGCGGCCACGTGGAGGAGCAGTCTCTCCTGCTCGTGCGGTGTCAGTTGCACATCAATCACCAAGTTTCCGGGACAAGATCGTCTTCGCGCCGAGGTGACCCTAACGGCCTTCAACACTCTGTTGACCTGTGCATATCCGAGCCAAGCTTCTCTTGCCCAACGCGGGGAAAGGCTTTCCGTTCCGACCACCGCGGCTTTACCGCCCCATGGGTGATCATTGGTGGTCGGATCCGACCGCCACGTTAAGGGCGGCTCTTTTCGGCGGAGTTAACCCAGGTTTCGGGCAGGGACGAGCTTCGGCCGGGCGGCGCGCCCGGAGCGGTTCCGTATACGGTCCGGAGTCTTAGGGCCCGGGGCCATCCGGTCCGGGGTCGGCCGGTCCGGGGTCAGCCGGTCCGGGGTCATCCGGTCCGGGGTCAGCAGCCGCCGGTGGTCGCCGCCGCGCCCGCGGTCCAGGGCAGCGCGATCCACACCGTCTTGCCGCCCTCCTCCGTCGGGACGACCGACAGCCGGCCGCCCGCCTCCGCCGCGAGCCAGCGGATGATCACCATCCCGCGCCCGTTGTCCTGCTGCACCGCCGCCGGGAGCCGCCGGGGCCAGCGGGGGTGGCTGTCAGTGACGCCGACGCGCAGCCATTCGTCCCGTTCCAGCCGGACCTCGACGGTGAAGGTGGGCGACAGGCCGAAGGTGTGCTGCACGGCGTTGGTGGCCAGCTCCGAGACGATCAGGCGGACGCTGTCGGCGGTGTCGACGGTGTCGGCGCCGGCTCCCGTTCCCTCGGGCGGCAGTCCCCATCCGGTCAGCACGTCCGCGACGAAGCGCCGGGCGGCGGCGACCGAGGCGGGCTCGCTCGGCAGAGTGACGGATGCTTCCTGGTGGTCTGCCATGGCGACGCCCTTTCCCACCGGGGCGGCGAGTCCCCGGATCTGTGCTGGACGCCAGAGTGCCACTCCTGGTTCCACTGCATCAGGTGTTTCCCCAAGATATGCATATATCTGTCGCCCAATGCGGTGAACCCTGCTACGGAGGAACGTATTCGGGCGGCAGACTGGTGCGACCTGTGCCGGTGGAAGGAGGCGGGTGTGCAGCACGGTCCCGCGGTGCGCCGGCGCAAGCTGGGCGAGGAACTGCGTGCCCTGCGTGACCGGTCCGGGCTCACCAGCGGTGAGGCGGCCCGGATCGTGGGATGGCACCAGTCGAAGATCAGCCGTATCGAGACGGGCCGCAGTGGCGTGAAACCGGAGGACATCCGGCTGCTCCTGGACGCCTACGGCGACCTGGTCGGCCCGCAGCAACGCGCCCTGCTGGAAGCCCTGTCGGTCTCCGCCGCCGGCCCCACCTCCGGCGGCCACGGCAGCGGGCGGCGCCAGTGGTGGCACGACTACCGGGGGCTGCTGCCGCAGGAGTACCGCGACTTCATCAGCCTGGAGGCCGGGGCCCGTTCGGCCCGTACCGTTGAACTGTCCGTGGTTCCGGGGCTGTTGCAGACCCCGCAGTACGCACGGGCCGTGACCCGGGCCGCGCTGGGCGGGCTCCCGGAGCCGAAGGTGGACGCGCTGGTCGACGTACGGCTGGCGCGGCAGGCGGTGCTGCGGGCCGATCCCCCGCTGGAGCTGAGCGCCGTACTGGACGAGGCGGTGCTGCGGCGGCAGATCGGCGGGCCCGGGGTGATGGCGGAGCAGCTGCGGCATCTGGCAGAGATCACGGAACTGCCCCAAGTCCGGCTCCAGGTACTGCCGTTCAGCGTGGGCGGGCATCTCGGCCTCACCGGACCGTTTGTCATTTTCTCATTTACGAACATTGCCGATCTGGATGTGGTGGTACTCGACCATTTGACGAGTAGCCTCTATCTGGAGCGGAAGGAAGACCTTGAGGCGTACGGCGCCGCGTTCCGCACCATCCAGGCGCACGCCCTCACGCCCCAGGATTCCCGCGAGCTCATCGGCACCCTCGCTGAGGACGCGTAGAAGGAGGCACCCCCGTGTCCGCAACCCCCTTAACGACCAGCGGACTTCTGATCAGAGCGGCCCGGTGGCGGCGGAGCAGTCGCAGCACCGGGATGAACAACTGCGTGGAGGCGGCCGTCCTCGGTGACGGTCTGCTGGCCGTCCGCGACTCCAAGCGGACGGAGGGCCCGGCCGTGCTCTTCACCGGGCCAGCCTGGAACGGCTTCCTCGCCTCCGTCCGGTCGGACGGGCGCGGATAACCCGCACCGCGCACAGCGCACCACGCACCGCGCGGGTCTAACGGTCCGTGGCCCCGGCGGGGGCGGTCGCGAGGATCACCGCCACCGCCCGGTCGATCTCCTCCCCCGTGAGATCGGCACGAGCGGTCAGCCGCAGCCGGGAGATGCCGTCCGGCACCGACGGCGGACGGAAGCACCCCACGGACAGCCCCGCCTCACGGCAGTCGGCGGCCCAGCGCAGTGCCGCCGAGGCCGAAGGGGCCCGTACCGACACCACGGCCGCGTCCGGCCGGGCCGCGGTCAGGCCGGACGCGGTGAGCGCCCCGTACAGCCGGCCGGCCACCTCGCGGGCCCGGCCGGCCCGCTCCGGCTCCCGGCGCAGCAGCCGCAGGCTCGCCAGCGCCGCGCCCGCGGCGGCCGGGGCCAGCCCGGTGTCGAAGATGAAGGTGCGGGCCGCGTTCACCAGATGGCGGATCACCTTGGCCGGGCCGAGCACGGCCCCGCCCTGGCTGCCCAGGGACTTCGACAGGGTCAGGGTGGCCACCACGTACGGGGCACCCGCGAGCCCGGCCTCGTGCAGCGCGCCCCGGCCGCCCTCGCCCAGGACGCCCAGCCCGTGCGCGTCGTCGACCAGCAGGGCGGCGCCCGCCTCCCGGCAGACGGCGGCGTACCCGGCGAGCGGGGCGGCGTCCCCGTCCACGGAGAACACCGAATCGGTGACCAGCAGCGCCCGGCCCTCGTGCGCGGCCAGCGCCTTGCGCGCGGCCTCCGGGTCGGCGTGCGGGATCACGGCGGTCGCGGCGCGGGCGAGCCGGCAGCCGTCCACGATCGAGGCGTGGTTCCCGGCGTCGGAGACGACCAGCGCGTCCCGGTCGCCCAGCGCGGTGACGGCGGCGAGGTTGGCCGCGTAGCCGGAGGAGAAGACGAGCGCGGCCTCGAAGCCGCAGAAGGCGGCGAGTTCCCGCTCCAGCTCGGCGTGCAGCTCGGTGGTGCCCGTGACCAGGCGGGAGCCGGTGGCCCCCGCGCCCCAGCGCTCGGCGGCCTCGCGCGCGCCCCGTACGGTCTCCGGATGGCGGGTCAGGCCGAGGTAGTCGTTGCCGGCGAGGTCCAGCAGCGGGGAGACCGCCGGCCGGGGGCGCAGCGTACGCACCAGCCCGGCCTCCCGCCGGACGCTCTCCGCGTCGTCGATCCAGGCGAAGACGTCCACGGGGGCGGGGTGGTGCTGGGGCATCGGCGTGTCCTCGTGCTTTGTCGGCGTGTTTTGTCGGCAGTCCACAGACCTGCCCGACCCTAGCCGCCGCGACCGCCACGCCAGGTGTGGTGATACACACACACCCATCCGGCCATGTTGTCCGATCTCTCCTTGGCCGGGAGCGGTCGAGTGGTCCAGGATCAGGGGCATGGACCTGCTGAACACCCTCGTGGACAAGGGGCTGCGGCGCGAGCTGCCGACCCGCGAAGAAGCTCTCGCCGTACTGGCGACTTCTGACGACGAACTGCTCGACGTGGTGGCCGCGGCCGGCAAGGTGCGCCGCCAGTGGTTCGGGCGCCGGGTCAAGCTGAACTACCTGGTCAACCTCAAGTCGGGGCTGTGCCCGGAGGACTGCTCCTACTGCTCCCAGCGCCTGGGGTCGAAGGCCGAGATCCTCAAGTACACGTGGCTGAAGCCCGAGGAGGCGTCCCGGGCGGCCGCCGCGGGGGTCGCGGGCGGCGCGAAGCGGGTCTGCCTCGTGGCGAGCGGGCGCGGTCCGACGGACCGCGACGTGGAGCGCGTCGGCCGGACCATCGAGGCCATCAAGGAGGGGAACGAGGGCATCGAGGTGTGCGCGTGCCTCGGCCTGCTCTCGGACGGCCAGGCGGAGAAGCTGCGCGACGCGGGCGCCGACGCCTACAACCACAACCTCAACACCTCCGAGGCCACGTACGGGCAGATCACCAAGACGCACACCTACGCGGACCGCGTCGACACCGTGCAGAAGGCCCACGCGGCCGGTATGTCCGCCTGCTCCGGTCTGATCGCGGGCATGGGCGAGAGCGACGAGGACCTGGTCGACGTCGTCTACTCGCTGCGCGAGCTGGACTCGGACTCGGTGCCGGTCAACTTCCTGATCCCGTTCGAGGGCACCCCGCTCGCCAAGGAGTGGAACCTCACCCCGCAGCGCTGTCTGCGCATCCTCGCGATGGTCCGCTTCGTCTGCCCCGACGTCGAGGTCCGCCTCGCCGGCGGCCGCGAGGTGCACCTGCGCTCGATGCAGCCGCTGGCCCTGCACATCGTGAACTCGATCTTCCTCGGGGACTACCTCACCAGCGAGGGCCAGGCCGGGCAGGTCGACCTGGACATGATCGCGGACGCCGGTTTCGAGGTGGAGGGCGCCGGTACGACGACCCTCCCCGCGCACCGCGCCGACGCCGCGGCGGCGGCCGCCGCGGCCACGGGCGGCTGCGGCTCCGGCGGCGGTGCCTCGCTCTGCGGTCCGGGCGCGGGCGCCGGGGCCGAGGCCGGCGAGGCCGCGGGCTGCGGTTCGGCCTGCGGCGGCTGCTCCGGGCACGCGCCCGCGGCGGCGTCGGCGGCGCCGGTGCAGGCGGAGCCCGGCGCGGTCCGCTCGGACCTGGTGGCCGTACGCCGCCGCGGCGCGGGGACGGACATCGCGCCCAATGCCTGATCAGCCCGGCCCGCTGCCGGATCCGGCGGAACTGCTCGCACTGGACCGGCAGCACGTCTGGCACCCGTACGGCCCCATGCCCGGGCGGCAGGAGCCGCTGCTCGTCGCCTCCGCCTCGGGGGTGCGGCTGCGGCTCGCCAACCCGGCGCAGGGGTACGGCCACGAGGAGCTGGTCGACGGCATGTCCTCCTGGTGGTCGGCGATCCACGGCTACAACCACCCGGTGCTGAACGAGGCGGCGACGGCCCAGCTGGGCCGGATGTCGCACGTGATGTTCGGCGGGCTCACCCATGAGCCCGCCGTGCGGCTGGCCGCGAAGCTGGTGGAGATCACCCCGGATGGCCTGGAGCACGTCTTCCTCGCAGACTCGGGCTCGGTCTCCGTCGAGGTCGCGGTCAAGATGTGCCTGCAGTACTGGCGTTCGGTGGGCCGGGTCGGCAAGACCCGGCTGATGACCTGGCGCGGCGGCTACCACGGGGACACCTGGCAGCCGATGGCCGTCTGCGACCCGGACGGCGGTATGCACGAGCTGTGGCAGGGCCATCTGCCCCGGCAGGTCTTCGCGGACGCCCCGCCCGGCGGTTTCGACACGCCCGTGGATCCGGCGTACGCGGACCATCTGCGGGCGACGATGGCCGCGCACGCCGACGAGCTGGCGGCCGTGATCGTGGAGCCGGTGGTGCAGGGCGCGGGCGGTATGCGCTTCCACCACCCCGGCCACCTGCGGGTGCTGCGCGAGCTGTGCGACGAGTACGGGGTCCTGCTGATCCTCGACGAGATCGCCACGGGCTTCGGCCGTACGGGCGCCCTCTTCGCGGCGGACCACGCGGGGATCACCCCGGACGTGCTGTGCCTGGGCAAGTCCCTGACGGGCGGCTACCTCACGCTCGCGGCGACCCTGTGCACGACGCGCGTGGCGGAGGGCATCTCGCGGGGCGAGGTCCCGGTCCTCGCGCACGGGCCGACCTTCATGGCGAACCCGCTGGCGACGGCGGTGGCCCTGGCCTCCGTCGAGCTGCTGCTCGGCCAGGACTGGGCGACGGAGGTCAAGCGGATCGAGGCGGGGCTGCGCGAGGGGCTGGCCGGGGCGTCCGCGATCCCCGGGGTACGGGACGTCCGCGTGCTCGGCGCCATCGGCGTGGTCCAGCTGGACCACGAGGTGGACGTGGCGGCCGCCACCCGGGCGGCGGTACGCGAGGGCGTATGGGTGCGCCCGTTCCGGGACCTGGTCTACGTCATGCCGCCGTTCGTGACGGACGACGCGGACGTGGCCCGTATCTGCCGTGCGGTGCGCGCGGCCGCACAGGAAGGCTGAGGGGCCCCGATGGCCGTAGTGATGGTGTCCGGGACGGGCACGGAGATCGGCAAGACCGTGGTCACCTCCGCGCTGGCCGCCGCCGCGGTGGCGGCCGGCCGCTCGGTGGCGGTGCTCAAGCCCGCGCAGACCGGGGTGGGCCCGCGGGAGCCGGGGGACGCCGCCGAGGTGGTACGGCTGGCCGGGCCCTCCGTGACGGCGGCGGAGCTGGCCCGCTATCCGGAGCCGCTGGCCCCGGACACGGCGGCCCGGCGCTCGGGGCTGCCGACGCTGGCCCCGGCGGAGATCGCGGAGGCCGCGCGGCGGCTGTCCGCCGACCATGACCTGGTGCTGGTGGAGGGCGCGGGCGGGCTGCTCGTGCGCTTCGACGAGGCCGGGCACACCCTGGCCGACGCGGCGCGGCTGCTGGACGCCCCGGTGCTGATCGTCGCGACGGCGGGGCTCGGCACGCTCAACGCGACGACCCTGACGGCCGAAGCCCTGCGCGCCCGCGGCCTGTCGGCGCCGGGCGTGGTGGTGGGCAGCTGGCCGGAGGAGCCGGACCTCGCCTCCCGCTGCAACCTCGCGGACCTCACCGCCTCCTCGGGCCTGCCGCTGCTGGGCGCGGTGCCGGAGCGGGCCGGGGCCCTGCCGCCGGAGCGCTTCCGGGCGGCGGCTCCCACCTGGTTGGACGCCTCGCTTTCGGGTACCTGGTCGGCGGAGTCCTTCCTGACCACTTGGCATCCGCCGGCTCCGTTGTCCCTCCTCTAGCATGGGGGCACCGTCCCCCGTGGACCCTGCCCCTTCCGAGCGAAAGGTGTGAGCCTCCGCCGATGGGCGAGCCTCTCCGCACCCCCCGCAGACGACATGAGCGACCGCCGCGGCGCCCCGGGCCTTTCGCCGTAGGACACCGCGCGGCCCCCGTCCTCCTGGCCGATCATGGGACGGAGGTGATCGACGGATGACGGAAGTGCTCCTGCTCGTCGTGGCGTTCCTGCTCTGCGTGGCCTGCGGGGTCTTCGTCGCGGCCGAGTTCTCGCTGACGACCGTGGAGCGCAGCGAGCTGGAAGAGGCCGTGGAGCGGGGCGAGCGCGGGGCGGAGAGCGCCCTGGCCGCCGTACGGACGCTGACCTTCCAGCTGTCCGGGGCGCAGCTCGGCATCACCGTGACGGGCCTGGTCATCGGCATGCTCTCCGAGCCCTCGATCGCGGCCCTGCTCCAGGGGCCGTTCGAGGCGATGGGCCTGTCGGCGGGGGCGGCGTCCTCCACCGCCCTGGTGCTGGGCACGGCCGTGTCGACGGTGGTGCTGATGGTGGTCGGCGAGCTGGTGCCGAAGAACTGGGCGATCTCCTCCCCGCTGGCGATCGCCAAACGGGTGGCGACCCTGCAACGCGTGTTCAGCCGGGCCTTCAAGCCTCTGATCAGCCATCTCAACACCACCGCGAACCATCTGGTGCGCCGCTTCGGCATGGAGCCGACGGAGGAGCTGGCCTCGGCGCGCAGCCCGCAGGAGCTGGTCGCGCTGGCCCGGCACTCCGCGAAGGAGGGGGCGCTGGAGAAGGACACGGCCGAGCTGTTCGTCCGGACCCTGAACCTGGCCGATCTGACCGCGGAGAACGTGATGACCCCGCGGGTGCAGGTCACCGCCCTGGAGGTGCAGGCCACCGCCGAGGACGTGGCGAACGCGACGATGGCCACCGGCCTGTCCCGCTTCCCCGTCTACCGGGGCGGCCTGGACATGGTGGTGGGCACCGTGCACATCAAGGACGTGCTGGCGCTGCCCGCCGAGGAGCGCCGCCGCCGTTCCGTGGCGCAGCTGCTGCGCGAGCCCCTGTTCGTACCGGAGTCGCTGACGGTGGACCGGCTGCTGGACCGGCTGTCGGGGAAGCAGACGATGGCCGTGGTCATCGACGAGTACGGCGGTACGGCCGGGGTGGCCACGCTGGAGGACATTGTCGAGGAGGTCGTGGGCGAGGTCCGCGACGAGCACGACCCGCACGAGACCCCCGATCTGGCCCCGGCCGGCACGGACGCCTCCGGACGGCAGTTGTACTCCGCCGACGGCGCCGCCCGTACCGACCAGCTGCGGCGGGTCGGCCTGCGGGTGCCGGACGGGCCGTACGAGACGCTGGCCGGCCTGATAGCGACCGAGCTGGGCCGGATCCCGGTGGTCGGGGACAGCATGGAGATGGACGGCTGGCGGCTGGACGTGGTGGACGACGTCGGCCGCCGGGCCTCGCGCGTGCTCCTGCACGCCCCCGCCGATCCCGCCGATTCCGCCGAGGCCGGGGAGGACGCCCGATGACCGCGATCCAGCTGCTGATCGGGCTGGCGACCCTGGTGGTGAACGGCTTCTTCGTGGGGGCGGAGTTCGCGCTGATCTCCGTACGGCGCAGTCAGATCGATCCGTACGCCGAGCAGGGCGACCGGCGGGCCCACGCGGTGCTGTGGGGGCTGCGGCACGTGTCGGCGCTGATGGCGGCCGCCCAGCTGGGCATCACCCTGTGCACGCTGGTGCTGGGCGTGGTGGCCGAGCCGGCGATCGCGCACCTGCTGAGCCCGCTGCTGGAACTGGCCGGGGTGCCGTCGGGGCTGACGCACGCGATCTCCTTCGTGGTGGCGCTGACCCTGGCGACGTATCTGCACATGCTGTTCGGGGAGATGCTGCCGAAGAACGTGGCGCTGTCCGAACCGGTGCGCACGGCGCTGCTGCTGGGGCCGCCGCTGGTGGCGCTCACGCGGGCGCTGCGGCCGGTGATCTTCGCGATCAACGCCTTCGCCAATGTGCTGCTGAAACTGCTGCGGGTGGAGACGAAGGACGAGGTGTCGGCGACGTTCTCGGACGACGAGCTGGCGCGGATGGTGAAGGACTCCAGTGACGCGGGGCTGCTGGACGACCGGGCGAGCGAGCGGCTGCACGACGCACTGGAGCTGGGGCGGCGGCCCGTGAAGGACGTGGTGCTGCCGGTGGACCGGGTGATCTCGGCCCGGCAGGGCATCACGCCGGACGGGCTGGAGCGGCTGTCGGCGCGCAGCGGCTACTCCCGTTTCCCGGTGGTGGACTCCGAGCACCGGATCCTCGGGTACCTGCACGTGAAGGACGCGCTGGACGCGGACGGGGAGGCGCGGGAGAAGCCGTTCCCGGTGTCGGAGCTGCGGGCGATCGCGCAGGTGCGGGCGGAGACCCCGCTGGACGACGTGCTGACGGCGATGCGGCGCAGCCGGACGCATCTGGCGGCGGTGCTGGGGGCGGAGGGGGCGATGACGGGGCTGGTGACGATGGAGGACGTGCTGCGGGAGCTGTTCGGGCGGCCGGCGTCGGCGTAGGGGGCGGGGCGGGCGCTGGGCACGGCGGGCGCTGGGCGGGGCGGGCGCTGGGCGGGCGCTGGGCGGGGCGGGCGTACCACGCGGTAACCTTGCTCCGCCATGGAGATGAATGCGTCTTACACCAGTTTCGTCGCGGTCGGCGACTCCTTCACCGAGGGGATGTCCGACCTGCTGCCCGACGGCTCCTACCGGGGCTGGGCGGACCTGCTGGCCGCCCGCCTCGCGGCCCGGCAGCCCGGCTTCGGCTACGCGAACCTCGCCGTCCGCGGCAAGCTGATCGCACAGATCGCCCAGGAGCAGGTCCCGGTGGCCGCCGCGATGCGCGCGGACGTGGTCACCCTGGTGGGCGGCCTGAACGACACCCTGCGCCCCAAGGTGGACATGGGCCGGGTGCGCGAGCACCTGGAGTCGTCGGTGGAGCTCCTGGCACCCTCCTGCAAGCAGCTCGTCCTGATGCGCTCCCCCGGCCGCAACGGGCCGGTGATGGAGCGCTTCCGGCCGCGCATGGAGCAGCTCTTCGCCACCATCGACGAGCTCGCCGCCCGGCACGGCGCCCTGGTCGTGGACCTCTACGGGGCCCCCGCGCTCGCGGACCCGCGGATGTGGGACGTAGACCGCCTGCACCTGACGGCCGAGGGCCACCGCCGGGTGGCGGAGGCGGTGTGGCAGACACTGGGGCTGCCCGCCGAA
Organism: Streptomyces sp. NPDC047014; assembly: GCF_040644195.1. Taxonomy (NCBI): domain Bacteria; kingdom Bacillati; phylum Actinomycetota; class Actinomycetes; order Kitasatosporales; family Streptomycetaceae; genus Streptomyces; species Streptomyces sp. NPDC047014. The sequence continues at coordinate 22,836 of NZ_JBEYVX010000018.1, forward strand.
GAGGACTGGCGCACCGCGCTGCCGGACGCGGCGCCCGCGGGCTGGGCGGTCCGCCGGGCCCAGGACCTGAGCTTCGCCCGGCAGCACCTGCTGCCCTGGATCGGCCGCCGCCTGACGGGCCGCTCCTCGGGCGACGGCCGCCCGGCCAAGCGCCCGGAGCTGTCGCCGTACGGGGACGCCCCCCTCTCGTAGCAACCCACAATCGGGAGCGGGGGCCCGACCTGCGTAAACGCACAGCCCGCGCCCAAGTAGAATTCCTCCACGTGACTGCCAAGCCCCGCATCCCCAATGTCCTGGCCGGCCGCTACGCCTCCGCGGAGCTCGCCGTCCTGTGGTCCCCCGAGTACAAGGTGACGCTGGAGCGGCGGCTGTGGCTCGCCGTGCTGCGCGCCCAGAAGGACCTCGGCATCGAGGTCCCCGACGAAGCCCTGGCCGACTACGAGCGCGTCCTGGAGACCGTCGACCTCGCCTCCATCTCCGAGCGCGAGAAGGTCACCCGGCACGACGTGAAGGCCCGCATCGAGGAGTTCAACGCCCTCGCCGGCCACGAGCACGTCCACAAGGGCATGACCTCCCGCGACCTGACCGAGAACGTCGAGCAGCTCCAGATCCGGCTCTCGCTGGAGCTGGCCCGCGACCGCACGGTCGCCGTCCTGGCCCGCCTCGGCAAGCTGGCCGGCGAGCACGCCGAGCTGGTCATGGCCGGCCGCTCCCACAACGTGGCCGCGCAGGCCACCACCCTGGGCAAGCGCTTCGCCACCGCGGCCGACGAACTGCTCGTGGCCTACGACCGCCTGGAGAACCTGCTCGGCCGCTACCCGCTGCGCGGCATCAAGGGCCCCGTCGGCACCGCCCAGGACATGCTCGACCTGCTCGGCGGGGACGCCGCCAAGCTGGCCGACCTGGAGCAGCGCATCGCCACCCACCTCGGCTTCGCCCAGGCGTTCACCTCGGTGGGCCAGGTCTACCCGCGCTCCCTCGACTACGACGTGGTGACCGCGCTGGTGCAGCTGGCCGCCGCCCCGTCCTCGATCGCCAAGACGATCCGCCTGATGGCCGGCCACGAGCTGGTCACCGAGGGCTTCAAGCCCGGCCAGGTCGGCTCCTCGGCGATGCCGCACAAGATGAACACCCGCTCCTGCGAGCGCGTGAACGGCCTGATGGTCATCCTGCGCGGCTACGCCTCGATGACCGGCGAGCTGGCCGGCGACCAGTGGAACGAGGGCGACGTCTCCTGCTCCGTGGTCCGCCGTGTGGCCCTCCCGGACGCGTTCTTCGCCTTCGACGGCCTGATGGAGACCTTCCTGACCGTCCTCGACGAGTTCGGCGCCTTCCCGGCGGTCGTGGCCCGCGAGCTGGACCGCTACCTGCCCTTCCTCGCGACCACCAAGGTCCTGATGGGCGCGGTCCGGGCGGGCGTGGGCCGCGAGTCCGCCCACGAGGTCATCAAGGAGCACGCGGTGGCCTCCGCGCTCGCCATGCGCGAGCAGGGTGCCGAGCGCAACGAGCTGCTGGACAAGCTCGCCGCCGACGAGCGGATGCCGCTGGACCGGGCCGAGCTGGACGCCCTGATGGCCGACAAGCTGTCCTTCACCGGCGCCGCGGGCGACCAGGTCTCGGCGGTCCTCGCCCGCATCGAGACCATCGCCAAGCAGCACCCGGAGGCCGCCGGCTACACCCCGGGGTCGATCCTCTGACCCCCGACGAGCTGAACGCCGCCCGCGACCGCGTCATCCCCGACGTGGTCGCGGGCGGTCTGCGGGTGCTGTTCTGCGGCATCAACCCCGGTCTGCTCTCCGCCGCGACCGGGCACCACTTCGCCCGCCCCGGCAACCGCTTCTGGCCCGTCCTGCACCTCTCGGGCTTCACCCCGCGCCGGCTGGCCCCCGCCGAGCAGGAGGAGCTGCTGACCTACCGCCTCGGCATCACCAACGTCGTCGCCCGGGCCACGGCCCGCGCCGACGAACTGAGCGCCGAGGAATTCCGCGAGGGCGGCCGCATCCTGACCGCCAAGGTCGAAACGCTGCGCCCGCAGTGGCTGGCCGTGGTCGGCGTGACGGCGTACCGGACCGCCTTCGGCGAACCGAAGGCGAAGATCGGCCCGCAGGAGCGCACCATCGGCTCCACCCGCGTCTGGGCCCTGCCCAACCCCAGCGGCCTCAACGCCCACTGGACCGCCGAGACCATGGCCCAGGAGTACGCCCGCCTCCGCCTGGCCGCGGAGGACTGAGACCCCGCCCCCCCGGGTCCCAGGCCGGGCGGCCTCAGGGCGGATCGATCACGGTGGCCCCTGCCGTCAGCAGGTAGGGGCCCTCACCGTGCCACTGCGTCACACACACCACGAGCCACCGCTCCCCCACCCGCCACAGGTGCACGTGGTCGGTACCGTCGCACAGCTCGTTCCACGGCTCCGCTATCCCCTCCCCCTCGAACGCGCGCTCCAGCACCGTGCCCAGGCCGAACACCTGGGGCTCCCCCCACCGGTCGGTCACCGCCTGCACGACCGCCCCGTACTCGGCACTGATCTGCTCGACCGCCTCCGGCCGCCCCGAACCGTCGTCCTCCCAGAAGTCCCGGGTCCGTGAGAGCGGGACCAGATGGAATCCCGGACCGCCGCTGCCGTCGCCGGTCCGGACCGGCTCCGCCGGGAACTCCCTCGCCAGGAGCCGGTCGATCGTGTCGAGGTGCTCTGCCGTGGTCATACCGTCAGTATCCCGACCAGCACTGACAACTGGCCCCCCGTCACACGTCCCCCGCACCGGCCGGCAGGCCCGTACGGTGCCGGAGCGGGGCGGGCCCTGCCCGGCCGATGGGGGGCTGGTTCTCGCCGCCGGACCTGCGGCGCAGTACGATCCGGCTGAGAAGGCTCGCTAGCTGGGAGGACACACGTTGGGGCAGCTGACCGGCGGGGATCCCTCTCTGCTCCGGAGGATCAATTCCGCGGTGGTGCTGCGGGCACTGCGCACGGCCGGATCTCCGACCCTCACCGACCTCACACGGCTGACCGGGCTGTCCCGGCCGACCGTCGAGGGGGTCGTGGAGGGCCTGATCGGCACCGGGCTCGTCGTCGAGGCCGAGGCCGAGGAGGGGGCACGCAGGCAAGGACGCCCGGCGAGGCGGTTCCGGTTCCGGGCCGAGGCGGGACATCTGCTCGGCATAGAGATCGGCGCGCACCGGGTGGCGGTACTGCTGTCCGGGCTGGACGGGCGCATCATCGGCGCCGGCACCAAGGAGGTGGCCGAGTCGGCCACCGCGGACGAGCGGCTGGAGCGGGTCCGCGCGGCCGTCGCCGAGCTGCTGCGCCGGGCCGGGGTACCCCGGGGCTCGCTGCGCGCGGTCGGGGTCGGCAGCCCCGGGATCGTGGAGGCGGACGGCACCGTCCGCCTCGGGACGGCGCTGCCCGGCTGGACCGGGCTGCCGCTCGGGGAACGGCTCCAGCGGTCCTTCCGCTGCCCGGTGCAGGTGGAGAACGACGCCAACGCGGCGGCGGTCGCCGAGCACTGGAAGGGTGCCGCGCGGGACACCGGCGACATGGTGTTCGTGATGGCCGGGCTCAGCCCGGGTGCGGGCTCGCTCATCGGCGGGCGGCTGCACCGGGGCTTCGGCGGGGCCGCCGGCGAGATCGGCGCCCTGCACCTGCTGGGCCGCGAGGCCACGCCGGAGCGGCTGCTGTCGACCACGAGTGAGCCGCTGCACCCGCTGGACGAGCCGGCCGTGGCCGAGGTCTTCGCCATGGCCAAGCGGGGGGACGAGCGGGCGGTCGCGGCCGTCGAGCGCTTCCTGCAACGCCTGGTGCACGACGTGGCCGCGCTGGTCCTGGCCATGGACCCGGAGCTGGTGGTCGTCGGCGGCTGGGCGGCCGGGCTGGACGGGATCCTGGAGCCGCTGCGCCGGGAGCTGGAGCGCTACTGCCTGCGGCCGCCGCGCGTGACCCTGTCGATGCTCGGGGAGGCCGCGGTGGCCACCGGGGCGCTCCGGCTCGCGCTGGACCACGTGGAGGAAGAGCTCTTCGCCGTGGAGAAGACGGTCACGGCCCGCAGCCGCTGACGCGGGCGGGCCGTGGCAACGCTTCGGGAGCCGGACTCAGGAGCCGGAGTCCGGAGCAGGGGTCAGGACGCGACGCGCGGCTCGTGGGTGATCTCCACGCCGCCCGAGTCCCCGAAGGTCAGGCGGCAGGTGTCCGCGCGGTACGTGGCCACCGACACGGCGGCGGTGCCCGCGGCGGTGAAGTAGCGGGTGGTCACCAGCAGCACCGGAGCCCCGGGCAGCCGGTCCAGCTCCTTGGCCTCGTCGGCGCGCGCGGAGCCCAGCTCCACCGAGCGGTCCTGGCCGTCCAGCGTCAGCCGCTGCAGCTCGCGCAGCACGGCGCGGGCGCGGGCCGGCCCGGACGGGGCCTCGATGGCGGGCAGTCCGGGCACCGACGCGGCCGGGACGTAGAGCAGTTCGGCGGCGACGGCCTGGCCGTTGGTGACGCGGGTCCGGCGCACCGTGTGCACGGGCTGGTCCTCCGCGAAGACCCCGGAAGCACCGGAGGCACCAGCAGAACCGGCGGAACCAGCAGCACCCGCCCCCAGCAGCCTCAGCACCGCCGCCGTCGGCAGGGTCTCCACCGCGTCCACCGGCTCCCAGCCGTCCGCGGCCTCCCCCGGCCAGCTGTGCTGCGCGCTGCCCACGGCCACACCGACGCGCGGCGGGGCGACCGTCGTGCCCACCCCGCGGCGGCGCTGCAGCCGTCCTTCGAGCTCCAGCTGCTCCAGCGCCTGACGCAGCGTCGCCCGCGCGACGCCGAACCGGGCTGCCAGCTCACGCTCGTTGGGCAGCACCTCGCCTACCGCGAAGTCCTGGTCGAGTGCCTCGCTGAGCACGGTCTTGAGGTGCCAGTACTTCGGTTCCGGCACCGTGTCGAGCTGCGTGGTCCCCACCCTGACTCCTCCTGCCGTCGCTGCACTCGCCGTGTGTTCCAGCGGCAGTTCCGCGCCTTTGTTTATTAAAGGTTCCTGCACTATCCCTGCGACGATAGGACGGTGCACCTACTTGGTCAAGACCAATGCTCATCCCTTGTCCGGGCAGATCGGACATACGCAGCAAGGCGTTCATGGGATGTTCTCGTTTCACCGCAAGCCTTGTAGTCAAGGGCTACCGGACGGTAATCATGGCGGTGGGCACTACTGACAACCTGTCTCGCACGCGCCACCGACGAGGAGCAGCATGACCGCCACCGTCTCCTTCACGATCGACTCGCCGCTCGGCCCCCTCCCCACCACCGTCGCCTACGAGCGCAAGGGCGCGGGCGAACCCCTCCTCCTGCTGCACGGCATCGGCCACCACCTCCAGGCATGGCACCCGGTGACCGGCATCCTGGCCGCCGACCATGACGTGATAGCCGTCGACCTGCCCGGTTTCGGCGCCTCGGCCCCGCTGCCCCCGGGCGTCCCCTACACCCTCGACTCCATCGCACCGGCGCTCGGCGCCCTCTGCGCCGCCCTCGGCATCGAGCGCCCGCACGTCGCCGGGAACTCCCTCGGCGGTCTCCTCGCCCTGGAGATGGGCCGCAGGAACCTCGTCCGGTCGATCACCGCCCTCTCCCCCGCCGGTTTCTGGACCGAGGCCGAGCGCCGCTACGCCTTCGGCACGCTGCTCGCCATGCGCGCCGGCGCCCGCTCGCTGCCCGTCCCGGCCGTCCGCCGCCTCGCGCGCAGCGCCGCCGGCCGCGCCGCGCTCACCGGCAGCATCTACGCCCGCCCGTCCCGGCGTTCGCCGGAGGACGTGGTCGCCGAGACCCTGGCCCTGCGCCATGCCACGGGCTTCGAGGCCACCTTGGCCGCGGGGGGATCCGTACGGTTCACCCACGACGTTCCGGACGTGCCCGTCACCGTCGCCTGGGGCACGCGGGACCGGCTGCTGCTGCGCCGGCAGGGCGTGCGCGCCAAGCAGACCATCCCCGGCGCCCGGCTGGTCCGGCTCCCGGGCTGCGGCCATGTCCCGATGCACGACGATCCGGCGCTGGTCGCCCGGGTCGTGCTCGACACCGCGCGCGGCGCGAGCGGGGGCCCGATCCCGCGCGGATGAGCGGCAGGCGGCTGTTCATCCGGGGTTCGCGTGGGGGACGCGGCCGGGCCGGGGTGCGACGGCACTCTGGTCCGACCCGTCCTCGCCGCCCCCTGGAGTAGCACCGATGGCTTCGACCCCGCACACCCGACGGTCCCTCATCGGCGGTTCCCTCGCCCTGTCCTCGGCGCTGTTCGCCGCTCCGGCGTTCGCCGCCCCCGCCTTCGCCCGCTCCGGGCGGCCGGCCGCGCTCTGGGGCGTCCAGTCCGGCGAGATCACCGCGCACTCGGCCACAGTCTGGACGCGCGCGGACCGGGTGGCGCGGATGTACGTGGAGACCTCCCCGAGCGAGGCGTTCCGCTACGCCGTACGCCGCCACCGCGGCCCGCTGCTCGGCCCCTCGGGCGACTACACGGGGACCACCGTCCTGCGCGACCTGCCTCCCGGCCAGCAGATCCACTACCGGGTCGTCCTCACCGACCCCGACGACCCCCGCCGCGCCTCCGAGCCCGTCCGCGGCAGCTTCCGGACCACGCCCGTCTCCCGCCGCCGCGACGTGCGCTTCCTCTGGTCCGGGGACCTCGCGGGCCAGGGCTGGGGCATCAACCCCGATCTCGGGGGCTACCGGGTCTTCGAGGAGATGCGGCTGCGCGATCCCGACTTCTTCCTGTTCAGCGGGGACACGATCTACGCCGACGGGCCGATCAGGCCCTCGGTGCCGCTGCGCGACGGCGGGGTCTGGCTCAATGTGACCACCGAGGAGAAGTCCAAGGTCGCGGAGACCCTGGCCGAGTTCCGCGGCAACTTCCGCTACAACCTCCTCGACGGCAACCTCCGCGCCTTCAACGCCCAGGTCCCCGTCCTCGCCCAGTGGGACGACCACGAGGTGCGCAACAACTGGTACCCGGGCCAGCTGATCGACGACCCCCGCTACACCGTCAAGGAGGCCGACGTCCTCGCGGCCCGCGCCCGCCGCGCCTTCGGGGAGTACTTCCCGGTCACCGACCTGCGCGGCGGCCGCGCCGAGGGGCGGATGTACCGGGTGATGCGCTACGGGCCGCTGCTCGACGTGTTCGTGCTCGACATGCGGACCTACCGCGACCCCAACTCCCCGAACACACAGGCCCAGGACCCCGTGGGCATCCTCGGCCCCGAGCAGCTGGCCTGGATCAAGCGCGAGCTGTCCCGCTCCCGGGCCACCTGGAAGGTCATCGCCGCCGATATGCCGCTGGGCATCGTCGTCCCCGACGGGGCCACGGACTTCGAGGCCGTCGCCCAGGGCGATCCGGGCGCCCCGCTGGGCCGCGAGCTCCAGATCGCGGAGCTGCTGCGCCACATCAAGCACCGGCGCATCACCGGCACCCTCTGGCTCACCGCCGACGTGCACTACACCGCCGCGAACCACTACGCGCCCGAGCGGGCCGCCTTCACGGACTTCGCGCCGTTCTGGGAGTTCGTGTCCGGGCCCATCGGCGCGGGCGGCTTCCCGGCCGGGCGGCTCGACGCCACCTTCGGGCCGCGGACGGCCTTCGTGCAGTCGGCGCCCTTCGCCAATATGTCCCCGTCGGAGAACCCCCCGTACTACGGGGAGGTCGACATCGACGGCGGGAGCGGTGAACTCACCGTCCGGCTGCGGCGCCAGGGCGGCGGCGTGCTGTTCACCCGGACCCTCCAGCCGGGGCGCGTGGGCCAGTAGGAAAGGGCGGGCAGCCGCGCCGGTCCCGGAAAACTGGAGGAAATCGACCAAGCGGACACTTAACCAGTCGGTCACAGATCGTTCGTGATCACGCAACACCCCTGGGCCACAGTGGTGTGCATGACTGACCGTAACCCCGCCTCCGCCCACCGTCCCCACCGCCACCACTGGCGCCGCGACGTCGTCGAACTGGCCGCGCTGTTCTGCGCCGTCGCGGTCGCCGACGGCATCGCGAATCTTGTCGTACACGGCCCCAGGGGCCCCGTCCTGCTGGTGGCCTCGGCCATCGCCCTGCTCGTGACGGCCGCGTTCCACACCTGGTGGGCGCGCAGGCACAGCCATGCGCCCCCGCACAGCGCACCGCCCGGCGATCCGTCGGCCCCTCCCGGCGCCCAGGACCCGGCCCCCGCGCCCGCCGCCACCGCGGGCACCGCCACCGCCCTCTGGCGGATGCGCACGACCGTACGTGACCAGCCCGGCGCCCTCGCCGCCCTCTGCACCGCCCTGGCCCGCAACGAGGTCGACATCCTCACCCTCCAGACGCACCCCCTGCCCGACGGCGGCACCGTGGACGAGTTCCTGCTGCGCGCCCCCCAGCGGCTGCCCTCCGCCGACCTCACCCGCGCCGTCTCCCGCGCCGGCGGCCACAGCACCTGGATCGAGCGCGCCGACGCCCACGACCTCGTCGACACCCCGACCCGCATGCTGGGCCTGGCCACCCGCACCGCCCTGGACGCCGCCGAGCTGCCGCTCGCCCTGCGCCAGCTGCTCGGCCGCTGCACGATCCACTCGATCCCCGCGACCACCCTCTCCGGCCGCCCCCACGCCGGTGCGGACGCCCCCGTCGAAGGGGTCCTGGAGTCCACGGTCATGCGGCTGCGCGACCCCTCCGGCGGGGCCATCACCGTGGAGCGCCCCTATCTGCCGTTCACCCCGACCGAGTTCGCGCGGGCCCGCGCCCTGGTCGAGCTCGACGCCCGGCTCGGCCCGCGCGTCCCGCGCAGCCAGGACGTGCTGACCCTGCCCGAGGGCAACGAGATCACCGTGCGCCGGGCCGACGGCTCCGACCAGGTCGCCGCCCGCGCCATGCACGACCGCTGCTCCGAGCGCACCCTCGGCCTGCGCTACCACGGCCCCGTCTCCGACGCCGACCGCTACCTCGGGCACCTGCTGAGCCCCCGCTTCGGCCGCACCCTCGCCGCCACCACCGCCTCCGGCAAGCTCGTCGCCCTCGGGCACCTGCTGTGGGACGGGGACGAGACCGAGGTGGCCCTGCTCATCGAGGACGAGTGGCAGCGCCGCGGCATCGGCTCCGAGCTGCTGCGCCGGCTCATCGCGATGGCCTCCGAGGCGGGCTGCGACAGCGTGTACGCCGTCACCCAGGCCGCCAACACCGGCATGGTCGCCGCCATGCGCGGCCTCGGCCTCCCGCTCGACTACCAGATCGAGGAGGGCACCCTGGTGATCACGGCCCGGCTGGCCGCCGCCCCGGCCGCCGCGCGTGTCCCGTACGAGGCCCCGTACGAGGCCCCGTACGAGCTCTCGCACGAGGTCGCGCACGAGCAGCGGGCCGCCACCCCCCGCCCGTCCCGCTGAGCGGACGGCCGGGGCCCGCGGGCACTGCCCCGGGCCCCGGCCCCGACCGGATCCGGCCAAAGTCCGGAGCCGCCCCTACCGGCCCGTAGCACCCCGGCACCGTGAAATGGCCCCAGGACAGCGGAAGTTGATCATCCGCACCGCCTTCCAGCGCCGTCTCCGCGCCCCGCGCGGGCGGGCCCGGGACGAGCGGTGATGACGGGAGTCCACCTCCCGTACGAAGATGGCCGCATGTCAGAGACCCTCCACACCGGCAGTGCACCCCGGCTGCCCCGCCAGGTGGCCGACGCCTACGTCGACGACCTCATCGCCCTCGACCCCATCACGGGCACCTACCTGGGTGTCGCCGAGAGCTCCGCCAGGCTCCCGGACTTCTCCCCGGCCGGCTCCGACGCCCTCGCCGCCCTCGCCCGCGAGACCCTGGCGCGCCTCGACGCCGCCGAGGCCCTGCCCGGCGCCGACAGCGACGCCGAGCGCCGCTGCGGCCGGCTGCTGCGCGAGCGGCTGACCGCCGAGCTGGCGGTCCACGAGGCCGACGAGCACCTGCGCGCGGTCAGCAACATCCACAGCCCCGCGCACTCCGTCCGCGAGGTCTTCTCCCTGACGCCCTCCGAGACCGAGGCCGACTGGGCGGCGATCACCGAACGCCTCCGCGCCGTCCCGACCGCCCTCACCGGCTACCGGGAGAGCCTGCGGCTCGGCCTGGACCGCGGTCTGTACGGGAGCCCGCGCGCGACCACCACCATGATCGGCCAGCTGACCACCTGGGCCGGCCAGGACGGCTCCGCGCCCGCCTTCTTCGAGGAGTTCGTGGCCGGAGGCCCAGAGGCCCTGCGCACCGGCCTGGACGAGGCGGCCGCCGCCGCGACCGCCTCCGTCGTGGAGCTGCGCGACTGGATGACCTCGGTGTACGCCCCGGCCGTCGCGGGCCGCCCGGACACCGTGGGCCGCGAGCGGTACGCCCGCTGGTCCCGCTTCTTCAACGGCACGGACCTGGACCTGGACGAGGCTTACGCGTACGGCTGGTCCGAATACCACCGGCTGCTCGCCGAGATGAAGACCGAGGCGGCCAAGATCCTCCCGGGCGCGGGCCCCTGGGAGGCGCTCAAGCACCTGGACGAGCACGGCACGCACATCGAGGGCGTGGACGAGGTCCGCGCCTGGCTCCAGGGCCTGATGGACGAGGCCATGGACAACCTCGACGGCACCCACTTCGAGCTGGCCGACCGGGTCCGCAAGGTGGAGTCCCGGATCGCCCCGCCCGGCGGCCCCGCCGCGCCGTACTACACCTCGCCCTCGGAGGACTTCTCCCGTCCGGGCCGCACCTGGCTGCCCACCATGGGCCAGACCCGCTTCCCCGTGTACGACCTGGTGTCCACCTGGTACCACGAGGGCGTACCGGGCCACCACCTCCAGCTCGCGCAGTGGACACATGTGGCGGACCGGCTCTCCCGCTACCAGGCCACGGTCGGCATGGTCAGCGCGAACGCCGAGGGCTGGGCGCTGTACGCGGAACGGCTCATGGACGAGCTGGGCTACCTCAAGGACGCCGAACAGCGCCTGGGCTACCTGGACTGCCAGATGATGCGCGCGGCGCGGGTCATCGTGGACATCGGCATGCACCTGGGCCTGGAGATCCCGGCGGACTCCCCCTTCCACCCGGGCGAGACCTGGACGGTGGACCTGGCGCAGGAGTTCTTCGGCCTGCACAGCGGCCGCCCGGCGGACTTCGTGGAGAGCGAGCTGACCCGCTACCTGTCGATGCCCGGCCAGGCCATCGGCTACAAGCTGGGCGAGCGGGCGTGGCTGCTGGGCCGGGACAACGCGCGGGCCGCGCGCGGCGAGTCCTTCGACCTCAAGGCGTGGCACATGGCGGCGCTGTCGCAGGGCTCGCTGGGGCTGGACGACCTGGTGGACGAGCTGTCGAAGCTCTGATGCGGGCGGTACGGGCCCGCTCGCCCCCACCGGGTGCCGAGCGGCCCGTACCCCCGCGGGCGGCGGCCCTCAGCAGCCGCAGTCGGCCGCGTCCGTCGGGGCGGTCAGCGGGTCGGCCCCGGCGCGCCGCCGGCCGCCCTGCCGGGTCTCGACCTCGAAGCCCTCGCGGATCCAGTACTCGATGCCGCCGAGCATCTCCTTGACGCGGAAGCCCAGTTCGGCGAGGGCGAGCGCGGAGCGGGCGCCTCCGTTGCAGCCGGGGCCCCAGCAGTAGGTGACCACGGGCAGGTCCTTGTCCAGCAGCCTCTCGGCCTGCTCGGGGATGAGGGCGGTGGGCAGGTGGACGGCGCCCGGTACGTGGGCCTGGTCCCAGGACGGCGTGGAGCGGGAGTCGACGAGCTGGAAGCCGAGCTCGGCGCCCTGCTCGCGGTGGGCCCGGAAGGCGCTCGCGACGTCGGAGACGTCCGCGTGGAAGGCCAGGCTCGCGGCGAAGTAGGCGGCGGCCGCGGCCGGGGAGGCCGGGGGCACGCGGAGCACGGGGTGGGCGACGGGAGCGGCGGGAGCGGCGATGGCGTCCGGTGTCGTCGTGTTCGTCTGGGTCGTCGTGTTCGTCTGGGTCGTCGTGTTCGTCATGCCCAGAAACCTATGAGCGGCGGATCATGTGCAGAAGTGAGTTTCCCCGGCCCTTTCCTTGAACTGCCGGGGAATCCCCTGCTAGACCTGCCGTATGACCGACTATTCCCCTGATGCCACCGACTGGCGCATCCTGGCCGCCCTCCAGCAGGACGGCCGGGCCAGCTTCACGGAGCTGGCGCGCACCGTCTCCATGTCCGCGAGCGCCGTCACCGAGCGCGTGCGGCGGCTGGAGGAGGCCGGGATCATCACCGGCTACACGGCGGTGGTGGATCCGGAGAAGCTGGGCAAGTCGATCCTCGCGCTGGTGCGGCTGCGCTATCCGCACGGCAACTACAAGCCCTTCCACGACTTCCTGGAGGCCACCCCGGAGATCCTGGAGGCCCACCACGTGACCGGCGACGACTGCTTCGTCCTCAAGGTGGCCGCCCGCTCGATGCGGCATCTGGAGGAGGTCACGGGCCGGATCGCCGGGCTCGGCTCGGTGACGACGAGCGTCGTCTACTCCTCGCCGCTGCCCCGCCGGGCGCTCAGTCCGTGAGCGCCGCCGTGCGGTGGCGGACAACCGAGCCGCCGCGCTGCTTGACGATCTCCAGCTGGGCCTGGACCCGGGTCCGCAGGTCCGCGACATGGCTGACGATGCCGACGCTGCGGTCCCGTTCGCGCAGCGAGTCCAGGACGTCCAGCACCTCGTCCAGCGCCTGGTCGTCCAGGCTGCCGAAACCCTCGTCGATGAAGAGGGTGTCCAGGCGGGTGCCGCCCGCCTCGTCGGTGACCACGTCCGCGAGGCCCAGCGCGAGCGCGAGCGAGGCGAAGAAGGTCTCGCCGCCCGACAGGGTGGCGGTGTCCCGCTCGCTGCCGGTCCAGGCGTCGACCACGTGCAGCCCGAGCCCGGAGCGCCCCCGGCCGCCCGCGCGGGCGTCGGAGTGGACCAGGGTGTACCGGCCGCCGGACATGCGCAGCAGCCGTACGGTCGCGGCGGCGGCCACCTGCTCCAGGCGCGCGGCCAGGACGTACGCCTCCAGCCGCATCTTGCGCCCGTTGTCGGCGGAGGTGCCCGCGGTGAGCCCGGCCAGCCGCGCCACCCGGTCGTACGCCTCGCGCAGCGGGCCGAGCGCGCGCAGTTCCCGTTCGGCCTGCCGGGAGAGCCGGTCCAGCTCCTCGCAGCGGACCCGGGCGGCGTCACAGGCGGAGCCTGCCGTACGAAGCTTCGCCGCGGCCCGGACGGCGTGCTCCTCGGCCGTCTCCGGCTCGGCCGGGGGCAGGGCTGCCGCCTCGGCGGTGCCGGTCTCGGCGAGGCGGTCCGCGAGCAGGGCCTCCTCCGTCTGCCAGGCGTCCAGCCGGTGCTGGAGGGCGGTGCGCTCGTAGTCCGGGAGCACCGCGTCGGCGGCGGCCTCGACGGTGTCGAACCCGGCCTTGAAGGCGGCGTCGGCCAGCTGGTCGTCGGCCTCCTTGAGCCGGGCGGTGGCGGTCTCGGCGCGGCGCAGGCAGCCGGCCGCGCCGGACACCATCCGGACCCGGTCCTCCAGGGTGCGGGCGCGGGCCGCCACGGTGGGCGCGTCGCCCCGTACGAGGGTGAGTTCCGCCTCCAGCGCGGCCTGTTCGCGGTCCAGGGCCTCGCGGCGGGAGGCGCGGGCGGCGGCGCGGGTCTCGGCGTCGAGCCGGTCCGCGCTGCGCGTGGCGTGCTCCCGCTCGGCGCGGGCCAGCCGCTCGCGGGCGGTATGCAGCCCCGCGGCGGCGGCGTGGGCGGCGGCGTGCCGGGCCGTCAGGTCCGAGGTCAGCGCGAGGAGTTCGGCGGTGGTGGAGTCCCCGACGGCGGTGGCGGCCTCGGTGCGGCCCTCCAGGGCGACGGCGAGCCGGCGCTCGGCGTCGGCACGGGCCCGCTCGGCCCCCTCGAAGGCGGCGTGGGCGGCGTCCTCGGCGGCGCGGTCCACATGGCCGGGGGCGGGGCGGGCCGGAGCGGGGTGCTCCGCGGACCCGCACACCGTACACGCCTCCCCCGCCACCAGGGCCTCGGCCAGCTCGGCGGCGATACCGCGCAGCCGGGCCTCCTTGAGGTCCAGCCAGCGCTCCCGGGCGGCGGCCGACTCCTCGCGCAGGGTGCGCAGTTCGCCCTCGGCGTGCTCGGCGTCGGCGGCGAAGGCGTCCCGGCGGCGGGCGGCGCCCAGGTGGATGCGGGCGGGTTCCAGGCGGCCCGCCAGCTGCTCGGCGAGAGTCGCGGCCTGCTGGGCGGTGTCCACGCGCTCCTGGAGGGCGGCCCGGGTCTCGTCCCAGCGGGCCAGCCAGTCGGCGGATTCCTGGTGCTGCTCCTCGGCGGCGCGGGACTCCCGTTCCAGGTCGGCCCGTTCGCGGCCGATCCCGGCGCTGCGCTGCTCGGCGCGGTGGGCGGCCCCGAGGGCGCCCAGTTCCTCGCGCAGCCGCTGTTCGACGGCGGCGAGCTGTTCGGCGCCGGCCTCGCGCAGCGTGGGCGGGAGTTCAGCCCGGGCGGCCGCCTCGGCGTGCGCGGCGGTCAGGTGTGCGGCGCAGGCGGCTCCGCGCAGCTCCAGGGCGGGGGCCACCAGGGCGCCGCGCCGGGCGCGGTCCAGCAGGGCGCGGACGCGTTCCCGTTCGGGTCCGGCCTCCGTGAGCAGGGCGGAGCGGCGCAGGGTCTCGGCGTGGCGACGCTGGAGCCGGTCGAGTTCGCGGGCGTCCTCGGCGGCCCGGCGGGCGGCGGCGTGCCGGCTCTCGACGGCGGCGAGGGCGTACGCGGCGACGTCGAGGCGTTCGCGGGCCGAGCAGCGGGCGACGGCGGCCCAGGCGCGGACGGCCGGGGCGAGCCCGGGATCGCCGGGCTGGTGGGCGGGCAGCGGCCAGGCGCGCAGGTCGGCGCTGTCCCCGGCGGCCTGGGCGAGCCGCTGGGCGGTGTGCAGCACCTTCTCGTCCCCGGCGCGGACCTCGGCCTCGGCGGCGCGGCGGCGCTCCGCGAGCAGGGTCTCGACGGCGGCGAAGCGCCGGGTGTCGAAGAGCCGGCCGAGCAGCCGGCCGCGGGCGGCCTCGTCGGCCCGCAGGAAGCGCGCGAACTCGCCCTGGGGCAGCAGGACGACCTGGCAGAACTGCTCACGGCTCATGCCGAGCAGCTGCTCGATCTCCTCGCCGATCTCCTGGTGGGACTTGCTGAGCGGCGTCCAGCCCTCGGCGGTGTGCTCGCGCAGCCGGCTCTGGGCCTTGTCCTTGGTCGTGCCCGTGCCGCGCTTCTTGGGCCGCTCCTGCTCCGGGCGGCGGGCGATCTCCAGGCGGCGGCCGCCCGCGGTGAGTTCGAGGGTCACCTCGGTGGCGGTGCCGGGGGCGGCGTGGTCGCTGCGCAGGCTGGTGCCAGGAGCCTGGCGGGGGCCGGGGACGGAGCCGTAGAGGGCGTAGCAGACGGCGTCGAGCACGGAGGTCTTGCCCGCTCCGGTGGGTCCGTGGAGCAGGAAGATCCCGGCGGCCGCGAGGGCGTCGAAGTCGATCTCCTGGGACCCGGCGAAGGGTCCGAAGGCGGTGACGGCGAGCCGGTGCAGCCTCATCGGTGGACCTCCCGGCGGCTGTCGTCGGTGCGTACGTCGTCGAAGGCGCCCCGGAGCACGGCCCGTTCGGCCTCGTCGGGCTGTCCGCCGCCGCGCACGTGGGCGACGAAGTCCTCGGCGATCTCCTGGTCGGTGCGGCCGCGCAGCCGCTGGGCGTAGGAGGCCCCGGTGTCCTCCTCGCGGCCCTGCGGGTCGAAGGCGAGGGCGAGGGTGTGCGGGAAGCGGGCGGTGAGGCGGGCCATGGGGTCGTCGGGGCGGACCGGGTCGGTGAGGGTGGCCTCGATCCAGGCGTCCTCGTGGCGGGTGTGGGCCGGGTCCGCCAGCAGGTCGTCGAGGGTGCCGCGCAGCCGGGCGAGGGCGCGCGGGACGGGCGTCGCCACCCGCTCGGCGCGGGCGATCTCGCCCCGCGCGCCGAGTTCGACCAGCCACATGGTCTTGCGGTGGTCGGCCTCGGAGAAGGAGTAGGCGAGCGGGGAACCGGAGTAGCGGACCCGTTCGTTGACGGACTGGCAGCCGTGGAGGTGGCCGAGGGCGGCGTAGTCCACCCCGTCGAAGACGGAGGCGGGCACGGCCTCGACCCCGCCGACGGTGATGTCGCGCTCGCTGTCGCTGGCCTGCCCGCCGGTGACGAAGGCGTGTGCCAGGACCACGGAGCGGGTGCCGGGCGGGCGGGCGGCCAGGTCGGCCCGGATCCGGTCCATGGCCGCGCCCAGGACCGCCTCGTGGCTGACCTGCCGGGCGCCGAGCTGGTCCTTGACCAGGGCGGGCTCCAGGTAGGGCAGCCCATAGAGGGCCACGTCGCCGTGCGCGTCGCCGAGGACGACGGGCTCGGCGCAGCCCGCCGGGTCGGTGCGCAGGTGGATCCCGGCGCGGCCGATGAGCCCGGCGCCGACGCCGAGCCGCCGGGCGGAGTCGTGGTTGCCGGAGATCATGACGGTGGGCACGCCGAGCTCCGCGAGCCGGTGCAGGGCCCGGTCGTACAGCTCGACAGCCGGCAGCGGGGGCACGGCCCGGTCGTAGACGTCACCGGCGACGAGGACGGCGTCCACCTCGTGCTCGCGGACGGTCTCGACGAGGTGGTCGATGAAGACGGCCTGGGCGCCGAGCAGGTTCACGCGGTGGAAGGCCCGGCCGAGGTGCCAGTCGGAGGTGTGCAGGAACTTCACTCGCCGGCCCCGCCGCGCATGCCGTCTCCCCTGGTCGTGTCCCGCTCACCGGTCCCCTCTACGCTAACCCGTCCCCGGGGGCGCTCAGGGCGCGTACGTCTCCCCGCCGAGGGTGAGGGCGGCCGTACCGGCGGTGGTGTCCGCGAGCCATGCCTCGAAGGCGGGCAGGTCGGCCTCGGGCAGGGCCACCTCGATCTCGACGGCGGCCCCGTAGCGGAGGTCGACCACGGTCCGGCCGGTGGAGCGCAGGTCGTTCTGGGTCTTTCCGGCCCGCTGGTGGTCGACGGTGACGGTGGCGAGCCGGTAGCGGCGCCGGGTGACGGTGCCGAGCGCGTCGAGGGCTTCGCCGACGACCCCTCCGTAGGCCCGGATGAGCCCGCCGGCGCCGAGCTTCACGCCGCCGTAGTAGCGGGTGACGACGGCGACGGCGTAGCGGACGTCGCGGCGCATGAGCATCTGGAGCATGGGGACCCCGGCGGTGCCGCCGGGCTCGCCGTCGTCGCTGGCCTTCTGGACGGAGGCGTCGGCGCCGACGACGTAGGCGAAGCAGTTGTGGGTGGCGGTGGGGTGCTCCTTGCGGACGCGCGCGACGAAGTCCTGGGCCTCCCGCTCGGTCGCGGCGGGGGCGAGCGAGCACAGGAAGCGCGAGCGGTTGATCTCCGCCTCGTGCACGCCCTCGCGGGCCACGGTCACGTACTGGTCTGCCTTCACCGCTCCACCCTACGGGGAATCGGACATGTGTCCCTTCGGTTGAGGGCAGGGATGGGGCAGTGACCTGGCAGTGTTACGTGGCAGTGGACGGCAGCGGACAGCAGGAGGCGGCAGACGTGTACGGCGACCCGGAGACCATTCGCAGGATCCTCACCGAGCGCGGTGACACCTGGGCCGTGGTGGGCCTCTCGAACAACCAGGACCGGGCGGCCTACGGGGTGGCCCGCGTGCTCCAGCGGTTCGGCAAGCGGGTGGTCCCCGTACACCCCAAGGCGGAGACGGTGCACGGCGAGCCGGGCTACGCCTCGCTGCGGGACATCCCCTTCAAGGTGGACGTGGTGGACGTCTTCGTGAACAGCGCGCTGGCCGGGCCGGTGGCCGACGAGGCGGCGGCGATCGGGGCCGAGGCCGTCTGGTTCCAGCTGGGTGTGGTCGACGAGGCCGCCTACGAGCGCGCCCGCACGGCCGGCCTGGACATGGTCATGAACCGCTGCCCGGCCATAGAGATCCCGGCGCTGTGACGGGGAGCCTCCCGGCCTGGGGGCCAGGGGCCAGGGGCTAGGCCGACTCGGCGGGGGCCGGTTCCGCCGCCGCGCGTTCCAGCGCGGCGAGTTCCGCCTCCGTCAGCTCGGCCAGCCCGCGCAGCTGCTCCGGGGTGGTCCCGTCCGGGATCGGCACCGGGGCGGGTGTGCGCAGCGGCGGCTGCCAGCCCGTCTCCGGCCGCCAGCGCCGCACGATCCGGGCCGGGGCCCCGGCGACCACGGCGTGGTCCGGTACCTCGCCCCGTACGACGGCCCCCGCGGCCACCACGACATTGCGGCCGAGCCGGGCACCCGGGAGGATCACCGCGCCGGTGCCGAGCCAGCAGCCGGGGCCGATCTCGACGGGCGCGTTGCGCGGCCACTGCCGGCCGACGGGCTCGTGCGGGTCGTCGTAGCTGTGGTTGGTGGAGGTGATGTAGACGCCGGGGCCGCAGAAGGTGTTCGAGCCGATGGTGATGCGGGCGTCCGCGATGACATGGCTGCCGCGGCCGAGGACCACCCCGTCGCCGAGCACGAGCATCGGCTCCGTACCGAGGTCGAGGTCCGGCATCATGCCGGCGGTCAGGGTGACCTGCTCGCCGATGATGCAGTGGCCGCCGAGGCGGATCCACCGCTCGCCGAAGACCGTTCCCTGCGGGAAGGCGAGCCGGGTGCCGTCCCCGATGGCGCCGAAGCGCAGCCGGCCCGGGGTCTGCGCGGTGACCGCGCCGGCCTGCTGCATCCAGCGCCAGCCGCTGTGGACCACGCGGCTCGCCAGCCGACGGCGCAGCACCGCCACGGATGAGAACGTGTTCTTTTTCTTCGGCACCCGGCCACGGTAGTGCGCGCCGCGCCGCGCGTCGGGACCGCGGTCCTGTGATCTTCACCCCATCGCCGGAAGGGCGGCCCGCGTGGCCTACCGTGCTCTTGGCGCGGCAGCGGACGAGCGACGACGGAGGAACGACAAGATGACGCACCAGGCGGCCCGGGCACTCGTGGCGGGTGTCGGCGGCAAGCACCCGGAGATCGACCCGACGGCCTTCACGGCGCCCACCTCGGTGGTGATCGGCGAGGTCACCCTCGCCGCCGGGGCGAGCGTCTGGTACTCGGCGGTGCTGCGCGCGGACTGCGGCCCGATCACGGTGGGCGCCGACAGCAACGTGCAGGACAACTGCACGCTGCATGTGGACCCGGGCTTCCCGGTCTCGATCGGCGAGCGGGTCTCCATCGGCCACAACGCCGTCGTGCACGGCTGCACGGTCGAGGACGACTGTCTGATCGGCATGGGCGCGACCGTGCTGAACGGCGCGGTGATCGGCGCCGGTTCCCTCGTCGCCGCGCAGGCGCTGGTCCCGCAGGGCATGGTGGTCCCGCCCGGCTCCCTGGTCGCGGGCGTGCCCGCCAAGGTCCGCCGCGAGCTGACCGAGGAGGAGCGCGAGGGGCTCAAGGTCAACGCCGCGATGTACGTGGACCTGGCCGGGCAGCACCGCGCCTCGGTCACCCCCGGGGCGTAGGCGGCCCGGCCGCCGTCAGCAGCGCCCGGACGGCCCGGTGGCCGGGGGTCGCCGCGTCGGACCGCCGCCACTGGCCCGCCTCCCGCAGGGTCGCTTCCGTGACGGCCGCGCCGCGCGTGAGCAGCCGCTCCACCGTGGCGGGGAAGTCGAGGCGGACGGCCCAGTCGAGCGCGGTGCGGTCCCGCTTGCGCTCCTCGACGTCGGCGCCCCGGTCCAGCAGGAGGTCCACCAGCTCCGGGCACCCCTCCCCCGCCGAGGTGGCCGCCAGCACCAGCGGTACCTGGCGCAGCCGGCCGGCGGGGCCGCCCGGCGGGGCACCCGCGTCGAGGAGGGCCCGGGCCACGGCCGCGTACCCGTTCATCGCCGCGAGCGCGAGCGGCGTCGACTCGTCATAGGGGCCGGCGGCCCGCAGCGGGTCGGCGCCCGCCGCGAGGAGCAGCCGGACCACCTCCGCGTGGCCCGCGCACACGGCCAGGTCCAGCGCCCTGCGGCCGTCGGGAACCCAGGCGTCCGCCTCGGCTCCCCCGGCGAGCAGGCTCCGTACCAGGGCCGTGTCGCCGCGCTCGGCGGCCCGTCCCAGGCCGTTCGCCAGCGGGAGGTACCGGCCCGCGCGGCCCCGCGAGGACCAGTCGGACCCCGCGCGCGGCGGCTCGGTCATTCGCCCACGGTGGCGCGCGCGGCCGACTGCTGGGCCGGGATCTCCGCGTCCCCGGCGGCCGCCGCGGCCTTCTTCATGCGGCTGCGCATCACCAGCGTCACCGCGAGCCCGAAGGCCACCGCGAGGGCCAGCGCCAGCCAGGAGAACCGCTTGAGCCAGGGCTCCGCGACGATGCCGACCGAGTAGATGACGGCGGTGGTGCCGCCCGCCCAGAGGATGCCGCCGAGCACGTTGGCGACGAGGAAGCGCCAGTACGGCATGTGCAGGACGCCCGCCAGCGGCCCGGCGAAGATCCGCAGCAGGGCCACGAAGCGTCCGAAGAAGACGGCCCACATGCCCCACTTCTCGAAGGACCGCTCCGCGACCGCCACCTGCTGCGGCCCGAAGTGCTTCGGGAAGCGCCGGCCCAGCCGCTCCAGCAGCGGCTTCCCGCCGCGGCGGCCGATCGCGTAGCCGATCGAGTCCCCGACGATGGCGCCGGCGATCGCGCACAGGCCGAGGACGACGGGGTCGATCTCGCCGTGCTGGGAGGCCAGCAGGGCCGAGCTGACCAGGATGATCTCCCCCGGCAGGGGGATGCCCAGGCTCTCCAGCCCGATGACCAGACCGACCAGGAGATAGATGCTGACCGCGGGAATCGTCTCCAGCCATTCCTGGATGTGCACCGGTGCGTCCTCCCGAGTCCTCGCCGGCGCGACCCCTGTGACACGCCGAACGGGCAGCCTATCCGCTCCCCACCACGACCTTTGACCTCAGCGGCAGATCCCCGGAGGAACGCCCGGCGAACACCTCCCGCCGGCCGGTGCCGAGGACCCAGGCGTGCTGTTCCGCGTCCCAGGAGGACAGGGCCCGCGCGTCGATGTCCACGGTGACCCGCCGGGCCTCGCCGGGGGCGAGGGTGAGCCGCCGGTAGCCGGCCAGTGCCCGTACCGGCTGGTCCAGGCGCAGGGCGGGGGACGGCCCCACGTACACCTGGGCCACCTCGGTGCCCTTGCGGCGGCCGGTGTTGCGGACGGTGAACTCCGCGCGGAGCCCGCCGCGTTCCGGCCGTACGGTGAGCTTGTCGTACTGCCATGTCGTGTACGAGAGCCCGTGCCCGAAGGGGAACAGCGGGGCCACGTGCCGGGCGTCGTACCAGCGGTGGCCGGTGTGGACCCCCTCGGCGTACTCCTGCCGGCCGCCCACGCCCGGGTAGCGCAGCGGGTCCTCGCCGGTCGGTGTCCGGCGCTCGTCGGCCGGGAAGGTCTGCGTGAGGCGGCCGCCCGGGTCCACGTCCCCGAAGAGGAGGTCGGCGGTGGCCGCCGCGCCCTCCTGCCCCGGGTAGTACATCTGGAGGACCGCGCCGGTACGGGAGAGCCATGGCATGGTCGTCGCGGACGGGGTGTTGAGCACCACGGTGGTACGGGGGTTGGCCGCGGCCACCGCTTCGATCAGCTTCTCCTGGCCGCCGGGGAGGGCGAGGGAGGTACGGTCCCTGCCCTCGGTGGAGTCCGCGTAGGCGAACAGGACCACGCTGCGGGCCGCCTGGGCCGTCCTCACCGCCTCCGCGAGGTCCGCAGCCCGGGTCGCCCCGGTGATGTGCCGCAGCCGGAAGCGCTGGCCCCGGTCCCCTCCCTCGGCGGTCACCGAGAGCCGGTGGACGCCCGCGGTGAGGGCGAGGGTGCGGCGGCGGACGGCCATGCCGTCGGGGGCGGAGCCGAGCAGTCCGCCCTCCTGGTGCTCGGCGGCGCCGGGCCGGACGGGGAAGAGGTCCTGCCCGTCGAGGCGGACCACGGGCCGCTTGCCGGTGTAGTGGACGAGCAGGGTCCACTCGTCGGCCGCCGCGAGCCGGAAGGCGGCCTCGTGGCGCCACACCTGCCCGGCGCCGACGCCGCGCCCGTCGAGTCCGGTGTCCGGGGTCAGCAGTCCCGCGGGCAGCGGTCTGCCGTACAGGTCCTCGCCGAGGGCGTGGCGCACGGTCGCGCCCTTCCCGGCCCGCCGCCGGATCGCGGTGAGCGGGGCCTCCGCACCGTCGGGGACCACGTGCGCGCTGCCGCCGCCGCCCACGAACGGCACCTGGCCGGTGGGCCCGATCACCGCGAGGGAGCGGGCCGCGGCCCCGGCCAGCGGCAGCGTGCCGTGCTCGTTGCGCAGCAGCACCGCCCCGGCGGTGGCCACCGTACGGGCGAGGCGGGCCCCGGCACGGGCGTCGCGCGGGGGCCGGGCCGGGGGGCGGGCCGTGAGCAGGCCGAAGCGGTCCATGGTGGTGAGGATGCGGTGGACGGCCAGGTCCAGGGCCTCCTCCTGTACGGCGCCGCCGTGCACGGCCTGGCGCAGCGGCGCGCCGAAGTGGGTGCCGCCGGGCATCTCCATGTCGAGGCCGGCGCGGACGGCGGCGACGGTGCCGTGGACGGCTCCGGGGCCGGAGAGCACCCAGCCGTCGAATCCCCAGCGGCCCCGCAGCAGTTCCTCCAGCAGCGGGCGGCTCTCCCCGGCGTGCACCCCGTTGACCTTGTGGGAGGCGGCGGCGACGGCGCCCGCGCCGGCGGCCACGGCGGCCTCGAAGCCCCGTAGCTCGGTCTCGTACAGGGTCTGTTCGGAGACGATCGCGTCGACGGTGTCGCGGCCCTGCTCCTGGTGGTGGAGGGCGAAGTGCTTGACGGCGGCGATGAGCCCTTCGTCCTGGATCCCGCGCACCGTCTCGCCCGCGAGGTCGGCGGTCAGCCGCGGGTCCTCGGAGAAGGTCTCGAAGTTCCGGCCGGCGTACGGGGTGCGGATCAGGTTGACCATCGGGGCGAGGAGAACGTCCTGGCCGAGCGCCCGGCCCTCCCGGCCGAGGAGCCGCCCGTACGCGCGGGCCAGCGCGGGATCGAAGGCGGAGGCCAGCATCACGGGCGCGGGCAGTGCGGTGGCCCGCCGCGCGACGCGGACCCCGGCGGGCCCGTCGGCGAGGCGCAGCGGGGGGATGCCCAGGCGCCGTACGCCGGGCACGTATCCGGCCTGGCCGAGGGGCGCGGGGTCGGCGGCGCCGTGCAGCAGGGCCGTCTTCTCGTCCAGGGTGAGCCGCTGCACCAGGGTCTCGATCCGGGCGGCGCTGCCCGGTTCGGCGGCGGCGGGCGCGGGCGGTGCCGCGTGCGGCCGCGCGCCGGGGCCGGTGGCGGCGCCGGGCGGCACGGCGGGGGCGCAGGCGGCCGCCCCGAGGGCCACGCCCGCCGCCACGGCGAGGCGCAGCGCCGAACGTCTGGACACGGCCTCGCTCATGGCGTCTCCCTGGGGCCCGGTGCGGCGGGAGCGGCCCGCGCCGGACCGCTCCCGGGGCCACTGTGCGCCGCGCCCCGGCGGGGCGGGCGCAGACGCGCCCCGCCGGGGGTCCCGTTCAGCCCTCCGGCAGCGGCGGGGGCAGGCTCTCGCTCTTGCGGCCGGGCTCGTCCTGGAGCTGGACCCGCGCCTCGGTGCGGTGGCCGCGCGCGATGTAGTCCCGTACGACCGCCTCCACCGCGTCCTGCGGGGAGCCGACCCCGGCGAGCACCATCACCTCCACCACGAGCTCGGCGTCGAGACTGATGTTGACCTTGGCCATGGGTACCCCCTGCGTCGTCGTGCGAGGACTGTAGCGCCGGGGGTGGAGGCCGGGGCCGGAAACAGCACGTGCCCGCCGGCCCCGGGGGGCGGCGGGCACGTGGGGCACCGGTGCTCAGGCGTTGGGGCGCAGGGTCCAGACGACGGTCATCTCGCCGGTCACGGCCTCGTCCTCGCGCTGGATGGCGACGGTGACGGGGAACTCGGGACGGCCGCCCGCGTCGAGCTCGGCCACGACCTCCGCGGCCGGGCGGCCGAGGGTGGCGGTGGCGGTGACGACGCCCTTGGCCAGCTTCTTGTAGCCGATCTCGGCCTTGACGGC
Source organism: Streptomyces sp. NPDC047014 (assembly GCF_040644195.1). Classification (NCBI taxonomy): domain Bacteria; kingdom Bacillati; phylum Actinomycetota; class Actinomycetes; order Kitasatosporales; family Streptomycetaceae; genus Streptomyces; species Streptomyces sp. NPDC047014. The sequence goes on from NZ_JBEYVX010000018.1 coordinate 46,736, forward strand.
GAGGGGGACGGCGCGCGAGAGCTGGTCGCCGAAGGCGGCCAGGACGATCGCGCCGCTCGCGGACTCGGCGAGGGTGAACATGGCGCCGGCGTGCGGGCCGCCGACGTGGTTGTGGTAGTCGGGCTGGTCCGGGAGCCGGACGACGGCGCGCTCGGGGGTGGTCTCCAGGAACTGGAGGTTCAGGGTCCGGGCCATCGGCACGGTCGCCGCGAGCAGTTCGCCCACGTTCATCTGGTCTGCGCTCATGGGCCGCGATGTTACCCGCGAGTAGAGCCGATTGGCCAGTGCTCTCCGGGGGGCGGCCGTGGCTCCCGGGGACCCCTCCCACTATCGTTACCGGCCATGTGGCCAGGACAGCAGCAGCCGCCAGGGGGCGAACAGAACCCTCAGGACGCGCAACAGAACCCGTACGCGCAGCCTCCGGGACAGCCGGGGCAGCCGAACCCGTACCAGCAGCAGCCCGGTTACGGATACCCGCAGCAGCCGGGCTACCAGCAGCCCGGCGCCATGCCCGGGCAGCCGTGGGGCCAGCCCCAGCAGCCTCAGCCGCCCCAGCCGGCGCAGGGATCCGGCGGCAGCCCGTACACGACGAAGACCGTGGCCATCGTGGCCGTCTCCGCGGTCGTCGTCGTGGCCGCCGCGATGAGCGCATATGTGCTGACCCGGGACGACAAGAAGACCGAGGCGAACGACAAGCCGCAGGCCAGCGCCTCGGCTCCGGCCCCGGAGACCCCCGCCCCGGCGGGCAGCAGCCCCAACCCGCGGGCCGGCGGCGAGATGAAGCCGGTCATCCCGGGCTGGAAGGTCGTCGTCAACACCAAGTACGGCGTGGCCTACGACGTGCCGCCCGAGTGGAACGTCAACGAGTCGGGCGCGATCCTCTTCTACGACGACGAGATCAAGAACGACGGCAAGCCCGTCATCACCATGACCGGCACCGCCACCCTCAAGCGCGAGTGGTGCACCGTCGACAAGAACGCCGACGGCAGCCTGGAGAAGTTCTCCATCGCCGACGCCGGCGTCAAGGGCGCCCAGGGCGCCAAGGACACCGGCCAGGCCGCCCACGACAACACCGGCACCTGGGTCTGGGCGGGCTTCGCGCAGAAGGAGCCCAAGGGCACGGTCAAGGTGACCGAGCCCAAGGAGTACACGACCTCCTCCGGCCTCAAGGGCCACATGGTGGTGGCGACCGCCGCGAACGTGAAGAAGGAGCACAAGTGCGCCACCGACGGCAAGGCCGTCGGCTTCGCCTTCAAGAACGCGGTCGGTGACTTCGCCAGCTTCGCGCTGATCAGCGCGGCGGGAGTCAAGGAGGAGGTCGGGACGGACGTCTCCGACAAGGTCCTCAGCTCCGTCCGCCTCACCAGCTGACGCCCCGCGCGGCAGCCCCGCGTGGGCCCCGCCCCGGGCCGGCAATCCGTTTGGATTATCGGCCCGGGGCGGGGATAGTCCACGGGTGAGCCTTCCTCCCGACGCACCGCCCCGTACGCCCGTGTCCCGCCCCCGGCGCCGTCCCGCCTGGGCCGGCCGGAACTACACCCTCCTCACGGGCGCGGCGGTCGTCACCAACCTCGGCAGCCACGGCGCGCTCATCGCCTCGGCCTTCGCCGTCCTGGAGGCCGGCGGCTCCGGCGGTGACGTGGGCCTGGTCGCGGCCGCGCGCACGGTGCCGCTGGTGCTGTTCCTGCTCATCGGCGGCGCCATCGCCGACCGGCTCCCCCGCCACCACGTGATGGTGGCGGCCAATGCCCTCAACTGCGTCTCGCAGGCCCTCTTCGCCGTGCTCGTCCTCGCGGGCGACCCCCAGCTGTGGCAGATGATGCTGCTGACCGCGCTGTGCGGCACCGGCACCGCCTTCTTCAACCCCGCGGCCGAGGGCATGCTGCTCTCCACCGTCTCCGGCGAGCACGCCAACCGGGCCTTCGCGCTCTTCCGCATGGCCATGAACGGCGCCGGCATCGGCGGCGCCGCCCTCGGCGGGGCGATGATCGCCGCCATGGGGCCGGGCTGGGTCCTGGCCGTGGACGCGCTGGCCTTCGCGGTCGCGGGCGCCCTGCGCGCCTTCCTCGACGTCCGCACGGTCCCGGACCGGGCGCCGGGCGGGGGGCTGCTGGCCGATCTGCGCGAGGGCTGGGTGGAGTTCCGTACCCGCCCCTGGCTGTGGAGCATCGTGCTCCAGTTCTCCGTCGTCGTCGCCGTGGTCGGCGCGGCGGAGGCGGTCTACGGTCCGCTGGTCGCCCGGGACCGGCTGGGCGGCCCGGCCCCCTGGGGGCTGGCCCTGGCCTTCTTCGGGATCGGCACCATCGCGGGGGCCGTCCTGATGATGCTGTGGAAACCGCGGCGGCTGCTGCTGATCGGCACCCTGTGCGTGTTCCCGCTGGCGCTGCCCTCGGCGGGGCTGGCCGTACCGCTGCCCGTGTGGGGGCTGTGCGCGGTGATGTTCGTCAGCGGGGCCGCGATCGAGGTCTTCGGCGTGAACTGGATGACCACGATGCACCAGGAGATCCCGGAGGAGAAGTTCTCCCGGGTCTCCGCCTACGACTGGTTCGGCTCGGTGTCGATGCTGCCGCTGGCCACCGCGCTGGCGGGCCCCGTGGAATCGGCCTTCGGCCGGACCGAGGCGCTGTGGGGCTGCGCCTCGCTGGTGGTCCTGGTCACGGCGCTGGTCCTGCTGGTCCCGGACGTGCGGCGGATGACCCGCCGGGCCCCGGCGCCGAAGGCGGTCTCGCTCCCGGTCGCCGCCCCCGAGCCCGCCGCGGGGCCGGCCCCGCTCAGCCCACGCTGAACGCGCCCTCCGGCGGCGCCGGGGACGGGGCGGCTTCCGCGTCCGGGACCGGCGCCGCCCCGCGCATGAACCGCGCGAGCGGAGCCCCGTACTCCACCCGGGCCGGGAAGGCGTCGGCCGCGCACCGGCGGGAGAGCGCGGCCACCGGAAGCTCGGCGTCCGAGGCGAGCAGCACCGCGTTGCCGAACCGCCTGCCGCGCAGCACGGAGGGCTCGGCGACCAGCGCCAGCTCCGCGAAGACCGCGCCGAAGGTGGCCAGCTGCGCGCGCAGGAAGCCGAAGGGCGCCCCGTCCGCCAGGTTCGCCGCGTACAGCCCGCCGGGCCGCAGCACGCGGGCGGCCTGCCGCGCGTACTCCACCGAGGTCAGCTGCGCCGGTACCCGCGAGCCCCCGAACACATCGGCCACGATCACGTCCGCGCTCGCCGCGGGCGCGGTCTCCAGCCAGGCGCGGGCGTCGGCGGTGTGCACGGTGACCCCGGAGCCGGCGGGCAGCGGCAGGTGCTCGGCGACCAGCTCCACCAGGCCCGCGTCGAACTCGACCACGGTCTGCCGGGAGCCGGCCCGGGTGGCGGCGGCGTAGCGCGGCAGGGTGAGCGCGCCGCCGCCCAGGTGCAGCAGGTCGAGCGGAAGCCCCGGCTCGGCCGCGCCGTCCAGGACATGGGCGAGCCGGCGTACGTACTCGAACTCCAGGTGGTGCGGATCGTCCAGGTCCACATACGACTGCGGGGCCCCGTCGACGGTCAGCAGCCAGGCGCGCTCACCGTCCACGTCCGGCATCAGCTTGGCGGTCCCCTGCCCCACGGCCCGCACCACCGGAATCTGTTCCTCACTCACCGCACCATTGTCCGGCAGGTCCTGGGGCCCCGGAGCCGCGGGGCGGCGGGGCGGCGGGGCGGCGGGGCGGCGGGGCGGCAGGGTCTCAAGGCCGCGGGGTCTCAGGGCGACCAGACCTCCGCCGCCTCCGCCGCGTGCTCGGTGGCCTGGGACAGGCCGGCGCGGGCCGCCGGGGCGCGCCGGGACGGGTCCAGGACGTTGCGGCCGAAGACCTTGCGGGCGGTGGCCGAGGGGGTGATGAGGAGGACGCGGGCACCGGACGCGCGCAGCGCGGCGGCCTGGGCCGCCGGGGAGGGGACGAGCCGGGAGCCGAGCGTGATCGGGGCGATGATCACGACCCGGTCGTAGCCGGCGGCGAGATCGGCGTTGGTGGCGGAGCGGATCCCTCCGTCGATGAACCGGCGGCCGCCGACCGTCACCGGGGGCCATACGCCGGGCACCGCGCAGCTCGCGGAGACCGCGTCGACCAGTCCGGCGCCGCTCTCCCGGTCGAAGGCGGCCGGTTCCCCGGTGAGCGCGTCGACGGCGGTGACCACGAGCCGCCGGGCCGGCCACTCGTGCGAGACCAGCCGGGCGGCGAGGACCTCGCGGCGCTCCGCCTCCTGGCCGGTGTCCGCGGCCAGGGCCATGGCGCCGACGCGGCGGCGGTAGGCGGCGCCGTCGCCGCGCGCACCGGCCATCGCGAGGGCGTAGCGGGCGATGGTGGCCGCGCCCAGCTTGGCGACGGGCTCGCCGGAGGCGTCCCCGAGTTGGCGCTCGTACAGCTCCTGCGGGGTGACCAGGCCGGAGGTGAGCTGGGCGCCGACCACCGATCCGGCCGAGGTGCCGACGACCAGGCCGGCGGTGCTGAGGTCGACTCCGGAGCGGGCCAGTCCGTGCAGGATCCCGCATTCCCAGCCGATGCCGGTCAGCCCGCCGCCGCCGAGCACCAGTGCCGTGTCGCCGCCCATGTCCGCCCGCTCCCGCCGCCTGTGCCGGTGCCTGTGCCTGTGCCGGTTGCCCGTGCTTGTGTCCGTGCGCGTGCCTGTGCCTGTACCCGTGCCTGTGGTGACGGCAGTCTCGCGCAGCCGTTCCGCCGTCACCACAGCGGGGTCCCGCTCGGGCCGTTCAGTCCAGGACGGCCGTCACCGTCCCGGCGCCGACGGTCCGCCCGCCCTCGCGGATCGCGAAGCCGAGCCCCGCCTCCAGCGGGACCTCACGGCCCAGTTCGACGGTCATGGTGACCGTCTCCCCGGGCCGGGCGATGCCCTCCGCCCCCAGGTCCACGTCTCCCACCACATCGGCGGTGCGGATGTAGAACTGCGGCCGGTAGCCGCTGGCCAGCGGGGTGGTACGGCCGCCCTCGCGCCCGGAGAGCACGTACACCCGCGCCGTGAAGCGCCGCCTCGGGGTCACGCTGCCGGGCGCGGCGACCACGTGCCCGCGGCGCACCCCGTCGCGTGGCACCCCGCGCAGCAGCAGCGCGACGTTGTCCCCCGCCTCGGCGGACTCCATCGGCTTGCCGAAGGTCTCCAGTCCGGTGACGACGGTCTCCGCCGGCTCCCCGTCACCGCCCAGGACGGCGACGCGGTCGCCGAGGCGGACGGTGCCGCGCTCGACGGCGCCGGTGACGACGGTGCCGCGCCCGGTGATGGTCAGTACGTTCTCCACCGGCAGCAGGAACGGCGCGTCCGTGTAGCGCACCGGCGTCGGGACGTACGTGTCCACGGCGTCCAGCAGCGCCTCGATCGCCCCCGTCCACCGCGGGTCGCCCTCCAGCGCCCCGAGCCCGGAGACCCGTACGACGGGCGCGGAGTCCCCGCCGTACCCGTGGGCGGTGAGCAGTTCGCGCACCTCCAGCTCCACGAGGTCGGTGAGCTCGGGGTCCCCGGCGTCGGCCTTGTTGAGCGCGACCACGATGTGGTCGACGCCGACCTGCCGGGCGAGCAGCACGTGCTCGGCGGTCTGCGGCATGACCCCGTCGAGCGCGGAGACGACGAGGATCGCCCCGTCGAGCTGCGCGGCGCCGGTGACCATGTTCTTGATGTAGTCCGCGTGGCCGGGCATGTCCACGTGGGCGTAGTGGCGGGTGCCGGTCTCGTACTCGACGTGCGTGAGGTTGATGGTGATGCCCCGGCGGGCCTCCTCGGGGGCCCGGTCGATGCGGTCGAAGGGGACGAAGGAGGCGCCGCCGCGCTCGGCGAGGACCTTGGTGATGGCGGCGGTGAGGGTGGTCTTGCCGTGGTCGACGTGACCCATGGTGCCGATGTTGAGGTGCGGCTTGGTCCGCACGAAGGCCGTCTTGGCCATGATCTCTTCCCGTTGCTCGAAGCCTGGACGGGACCCCTGGGCCGGGCCGACCCTCCCCCTGCGGGGTCCGCCGGACGATCCGGGAAGGGTCAGCTTCGTGCGCCGTCGAAGGCTGCGAGAACGGGTGCGTCCGCGACCGCGGCAGCCTTCGGCGCGTCCGCGACTGCGGACGGCGCTGCGGGGAAGGCGTACCGGGACATGCCGCTGATCCTGCCCGAGCCGCCCGCCTCGCGTCGAACGATTTACGCGGGCGCGAAGTGCGCGGCGCTCAGAGGTTCTTGAGGGCCTCGCGCGCGGACAGCGGGGACAGGGCGGCGCGTTCGGCGGCTACGAAGGCGCGCACCGCGCCCGGGTCGGTCCTGGCGTACTCGCGCAGGGCCCAGCCGATGGCCTTGCGGAGGAAGAAGTCGGGGTCTGCGGCCCGGCTGCGGCAGTAGGCGAAGAGCCGGCCGCTGTCGGTGGCCTCCTTGAAGCGCAGCTGGTGCAGGAGCGCGGTCCGGGCGAGCCACAGGTCCTCGCTGCCGATCCACTCGTCCATCACCCCGGCGAGCTCCGGGTCGGCGGCCACCAGCGGGCCGACCGTGTGCGCGGCCAGCAGGTCGACGGTGTCCCACCAGGGCACGGTGGTGATCAGGTGCCGGACCACCGGCAGCAGTCCGGAGGAGCAGCGGCCGGCATGGCGGCGCAGGTAGTCCACCGCGAAGTAGTGGTACTCCCGCTCCGGGAGCCGCCAGCAGCCCAGCGCGAGCGCCGCGCAGTCGGCCTCGGTGGGCCGGGGCGTGTTCTTGGTCACGGTCCGGGACAGCTCGCGGCGCAGCGGCGCGGGGAGGCCGAGGAAGGGCGCGACCTCCTTCATGTAGGCGCTCATGGCCGCGGCCCGCACGGGATCGGCGGCTGCCGGGTAGGTGGCGGCCAGCCGCTCCAGGAGGGTGTCCGCGAGGGCGCTGCGGGGAACCCCCGGGGGCCGCGCGTCGTTCGGCAGCATGAGGCCCAGATTACGGCGCGGTGTCCCTTGGGTCGGTTAGTCTCCCGGGATGTCCCTCCTCCTCGCGCCGTGGACCCGGCTGGCGCTGCTCGCCGTGCTGCTCGCGGCGGCCGGTGCGTGCGTCCTGGTCTACGAGCCCCAGCGGATCCTCTCGGAGGGCTGGCCCCCGGGGCTCCCGGTGGGCATGGCGGTACTGCTGTTCGCAGCCGCGTACGGCGTGTGCTCGGCGGCGTTCGTGCCGCGCCCGCTGCTCAACCTGGCGGCGGGAGCCGTCTTCGGGACCGGGTTCGGCCTCGTGGCTGCGGTCGGCGGCACGGTCCTCGGGGCGGCCGTCGCCTTCGGTCTGGGCCGGGTGATGGGGCAGGAGGCTTTGCGACCGTTCCTGCGCGGGCGCTGGCTGGAGGCGGCCGACGGGCAGCTCAGCCGGCACGGTTTCCGCTCGATGCTCGCCGTCCGGCTCTTCCCCGGGGTGCCCTTCGTGGTGGCCAACTACGGGGCCGCGGTGTCCCGGTGCGGCTGGGTCCCCTTCCTCCTCGCGACGGCGGTCGGCGTCGTCCCGAACACCACCGCGTACGTGATCGCGGGGGCCAGCGCCTCCACCCCCGGTTCGCCCGCCTTCCTGCTCTCCTTCGGCTTCATCGCGGTCTCCGTGCTCGGGGCCGGGATCGTCGCGTGGCGCAAACGGCACCGGCTGGCGCCCGCCGGCGGCGCGGTTCCGGTGTACGAACCGGCGTCCCAGTACCCCCCTGTGGTCAGCGGCGCTCCGCACGGGCCCTAGCATCGGGGGCGAACTGCCCGACGATCACAAGGACGAGCGCACCCCGACATGAGCTGGTTCGAATCCCTAATCCTCGGTCTCGTCCAGGGGCTTACGGAGTTCCTCCCGATCTCCTCCAGCGCCCACCTGCGGCTGACCGCGGCATTCGCCGGCTGGCACGATCCGGGCGCGGCCTTCACCGCGATCACCCAGATCGGCACCGAGGCGGCCGTGCTGATCTACTTCCGCAAGGACATCGCGCGGATCGTGTCCACCTGGTGCCGCTCGCTGTTCAACAAGGAGCTGCGCTCCGAGCAGGACGCCAAGATGGGCTGGCTGGTCATCATCGGCTCGCTGCCGATCGGCATCCTCGGCCTGGTCTTCAAGGACGCCATCGTGGGCCCGGCGCGCGACCTGCGGCTGACGGCGACCACGCTGATCGTCATGGGCATCGTGCTGGGCGTCGCCGACCGGCTGGCGGCCCGTGACGAGGAGGGCGGCCGGCACCGCGCGGTCCGCGAGCGCAAGACGCTCCAGCAGCTGGGCGTCAAGGACGGCCTGATCTTCGGTGTCTGCCAGGCGATGGCCCTGATCCCGGGTGTCTCCCGGTCCGGCGCGACGATCTCCGGCGGTCTGCTGCTCGGCTTCACCCGCGAGGCCGCGGCGCGCTACTCCTTCCTCCTGGCGATCCCGGCCGTCCTGGCCTCCGGCGCCTTCGAGATCAAGGACGTGGTGGAGACCCCGGGGCACATCTCCTGGGGCCCGACGCTCTTCGCGACGGCCATCGCCTTCTTCGTGGGCTACGCGGTCATCGCGTGGTTCATGAAGTTCATCACCACGAAGTCCTTCATGCCGTTCGTGATCTACCGGATCGTGCTGGGTGTGGTGCTGTTCGTGCTGATTGGCACGGACGTACTGAGCCCGCACGCGGGCGAGTCCGGCTCGTAACGGCGCAGGCACCACCTCTTCGCGTGAACCGGAGGCCGCTCGGGAACGTTCCCGGGCGGCCTCCGCGTCGTTGTGTGTGAAGAGAAGGAAAGGCACGAAGCAGGGGGTGTTCCATGGGTCGCGTGGTACTGGAGCGGTTTCCGGCCGGAAGTCCGCGGGGAAGCTGGCCGGCCGAGGAGTATGCGGCGCAGCGCATGCGCGAGGGTGTGCAGGCCGAGGTGGTCATGGATCTGGCGAGTGACGCGTTCCTCGTCGTCGTCCGGCAACGGGAGGGGCGTTCCGGACACTGAGGGCGCGCGGGGGGATCGCGTGGGCGCACGCCTCTTGGCCTCGCGCCCCCGCAGCCCCAGACTGACCCGATGACGCAGCGTGTGGACCTCGCGACGGTGATGGACCGGTTGGCGATCGACGACGTGGTCACGGGCTATGCGGTCGCCGTCGACGACGGCGACTGGGAGGCGTACCGGGCCCTGTTCGTCCCGGCGGGGCGGGCCGACTACCGCTCGGCGGGCGGGATCGAGGGCCCGGTGGCGCAGGTCGCGGACTGGCTCGCCGGGACGATGACGCTGTTCCCGGTGCGCCAGCACCTGATCGTGAACCGGCGGATCCGGCTGGAGGACCTGGCCGGGGCGCCCGGCGACAGCGCCGAGGTCCGCGCGGACTTCCTCAACCCGATGCGGCTGGCGGGTCCGGAGTCGGCCGCCGAGGTCACCTCCCCCAATTTTGTCGCCGCCGGGCGCTACACCTTCGCCCTGGCCCGCACCCGCGACGACGGCTGGCGGCTCACCCGGGTGACCGTGCACGAAAAATGGCGGCACACGGCCCTCTGAGCCCGGGCCCGGCCCACCCCGGCCGCGCGGCCCTCGGCGCCCTGCCCGCGCCCCGCCGCGGAGGCCGCCGGAGCCCGCCGGAAGCCGCCGGACGGGCGGGTCCGCCCGGCACTGACCACACTGGAAGCGGAGGTGCCATGGTCGCCACGCACAACGGGTGGGTGCGCCGGTGGCGTGCGCCCGCGGCCCTCGCGGCCGGCGCCCTGCCCGCGCTCGCCTTCCCCGCCCCCGCCCTCTGGTGGTTCGCCTACGTCGCCCTCGTGCCCTGGATGCTGCTGCTGAGGTCCGCCCCCACCGGCCGGCGGGCCGCCCTGGAGGGCTGGCTCGGCGGCGCGGGCTACATCCTGGCCGTGCACCACTGGCTGCTGCCCAGCCTCCACGTGTTCCTGCTCCCGGTGGCGGCGCTGGTCGGCCTGCTCTGGATCCCCTGGGCGCTGCTGGTGCGGCACCTGCTCGGCGGGCGTCCCCCGGCGGGCCGGGCCGCCGCCGCGCTGGTCCTCGTACCGGCGGGGTGGCTGCTGTCGGAAGTGGTGCGGTCCTGGCAGGGGCTCGGCGGGCCGTGGGGGCTGCTCGGGGCCAGTCAGTGGCAGGTGCCCGCGGCCCTGCGGCTGGCTTCGGTGGGCGGGGTGTGGCTGGTCAGCCTGCTGCTGGTGGCGGTGAACTGCGCGCTGGTGCTGCTGCTCACGGCGCCGGAGGCGCGGCTCCCGGCGGTGGCGGGCCTGGCGGGCTGCGCGCTGCTCACCGGCGCGGTGTGGGCGGGGGCGCCGCGGCCCGCGCCGGCGGGCGCCGTCCGCGTGGCCGTCGTACAGCCGGGCCCGGTGCCGGACGGGCCGGACAGCGCGGAGCGGCGGTTCGCGGCCGGGGAGCGGCTGACCCGGCCGCTGGCCGGGCGGGGCGTGGACCTGGTGGTGTGGGGCGAGAGCAGTGTCGGCGAGGACCTGTCGGCCCGCCCGGACCTGGCGCGGCGGCTGGCCGCGCTGTCGGCGGAGGTGGGGGCGCCGCTGCTGGTGAACGTGGACGCGCGGCGGGCGGACCGGCCGGGCATCTACAAGAGCGCCGTGCTGATCGGTCCCGCGGGCCCCACGGGCGACCGGTACGACAAGATGCGGCTGGTGCCGTTCGGTGAGTACGTACCGGCCCGTTCGCTCCTCGGCTGGGCCACCTCCGTCGGCCGGGCGGCCGGCGAGGACCGGATGCGCGGGGACGCCCCCGTGGTCATGGACCTGCCCGGCCGGGCGGACGGCGGCGCCGGGCTCCGGGTGGGGCCGCTGGTCTGCTTCGAGTCGGCCTTCCCCGACATGAGCCGGCGGCTCACCCTCGACGGGGCCTCCCTGCTCGTCGCCCAGTCGGCCACCTCCACCTTCCAGGAGAGCTGGGCCCCCGCCCAGCACGCCTCCCTGGCGGCCCTGCGGGCGGCCGAGAACGGCCGCCCGATGGTCCATGCCACCCTCACCGGGATCAGCGCGGTGCACGGCCCCTCGGGCGAGCGCATCGGCCCCGCCCTGCCCACGTCGGCGCGGACCGCCGAGGTGTACGAGGTGCCGCTCGCCCGGGGCTCGACCCTCTTCGTGCGCTTCGGCGCCTGGCCGGTGTCCGTCTCCCTCGCCCTCCTGGCCGGCTACGGCGCGGCGCTGGCCGCCCGCCGGCTCAGGAGGTCTGCTGCAGAGCCTCCTGAGCCTCCAGAGCCGAGTTCACCACCGTCTCGCACAGCTCGTGGGTGAGCAGCGCGTCACGCGCGCTGAGGACGCGGCCCGCCGCGACCGCCTCCAGGAAGTGGTCCACGACCTGTTCGATGCCGCGCTGGCGGGCGACGGACACCCAGTCCCCGCGGCGGCGCACGGTCGGCTGGCCCTTGTGGTCGACGACCTCGGAGAGGTTGACCACCTGCCGCTTGGTGTCCGCCCCGGAGACCTCCAGGATCTCCTCGCTGGAGCCGGAGAGCCGGTTCATGATGCCGAGCGCGCTGAATCCGGGGCCGGACAGGTGCAGCACCACCTGGTGCATCAGCCCGTCGCGGACGACGGCCCGGACGTCGGTGCGGTCGGCCTCCCCCGGCAGCAGGAAGCGCAGGGTGTCCACGACGTGGATGAAGTCGTCGAGGACCAACGTGCGCGGGTCCTCGGGCAGGCCCACCCGGTTCTTCTGCATCACGATCAGATCGCGCGCGTGCTCGGCGCACTGCGCGTAGCCGGGCGCGAAGCGGCGGTTGAAGCCGACGGCGAGGGAGACCTCGCGCTTCTCGGCCAGCTCCACCAGCCGCCGGGACGCGGCGAACTCGTAGGCGAGCGGCTTGTCCACGTAGGTGGGCACGCCCGCCTCCAGCAGGCGCGTCAGGATCTCGGGGTGCGCGCCGGTCGGGGCGTGCACGAAGGCCGCGTCCAGGTCCTGGGCGAGCAGGGAGTCGAGATCGGCGTGACGGCGCGCGTCCGGGACGTGATGGGTGTCGCCGACCCGCCGCAGGGTGGCGGGCGTACGGGTCTGCAGGTGCAGCTCCACGTCCGCGCGGGCGGTGAGGACGGGCAGGTACGCCTTCTGCGCGATGTCGCCGAGTCCGATGCAGCCGACCTTCACCGGGGCCTCCAAATTCGGTCCTTGTGGGTCTGCGCAGCTTAAACCCTGATAATCCCTGGTGACCGGGGGCCCCGGTCGCCCAGGATGGGCCGTATGACCACCAGTTCAGGATCACACCGCCCCGAGCCCGCCACCACCGCCGACGAGCGCGAGATGCTCGACGGCTGGCTCGACTACCACCGCGCCACCCTGATGTGGAAGTGCGAGGGGCTGAACGACGAGGAGCTGCGCCGGACCCCACTCGCGCCCTCCGAGCTGAGCCTGCTCGGGCTCGTCCGGCACATGGCGGAGGTGGAGAGGTACTGGTTCCGGCAGATCATGCGGGGCGAGGAAGTGCCCGATCTGTACGTCACGGACGCGGACCGGGACGGCGACTTCCACCTCACCGCGGCCGACACCTGGGCGGAGGCCGAGGGCACCTGGCGGGCAGAGGTGGAACGCGCCCGCGAGGCCGCCGCGGGCCATCCGCTCGACGCGCGCTCGGACGCCGCGAGCCACCACCGCGGCGAGGTGTTCAGCCTGCGCTGGGTCTACACCCACATGATCGAGGAGTACGCGCGCCACAACGGGCACGCCGACCTGCTGCGGGAGCACATCGACGGCGCCACCGGCGAGTGATCCGGGCGGCGGGCCGGGGCGGCCCGCGCGCGGCCGGTCACCCGGCCGCCGGTCACCCGTGCGGGGTGAATATGGGCTGCGGGTTTCCGCAACGGGGTCCTCGCACAGCAGAGTTGCGCGCGTGCATCCAACCCGAACCACGACACGGCTGCTCCTCGGAGTCGCCTGCGCCGTCTCGGCCGTCTCCGGCTGCGTCCAGGTGAGCCCCGGCCCCGTGCGGCCCGCGACCGCCCCCGCCGCCGGGGCGGTGCCCCGCCACGAGCCGCGCTCCGGGCCCGGGACCGCCCCCGTGGCCGTCCGGGCGCCCGCCCTGGAGGCGCTGGAGGCGGGCTCGGCCACCGCCCCGGAGCGCGCCGCCGAGGCGGCCGAGCCCGCATCGCCCTCCCGGCCGGCCGGCGAGCGGGCCGCGCGCGGCGGCCCCGGTGGGCCGCCCGTACCGGAGGCGCCGCCGGTCCCCGACATCCCGGAGCCCCGCCGGGCCGCGGAGGCCGCCGCCGGGCGCCACGAGGGCGGCCGGGGGCAGGGGCGGCCCGACGCCGCGGTGGAACGGGAGCTGATGCGGAGGCTGCCGGTGCGGCCTGCGGATGTGTGCGCGCTGGGCCGCCGGCACGGCACGTGGCACGACGACAGCCCGGAGGCCCGGATCTGCGCGGGGGTGCAGGGCGGCTGACCTCCCCCGCGGTGCTTCGCTACAGGGACTGCTCGGGGAAGGGCCGGTGCCCGCCGCCGGGCGGCCGCGCGAGCTGCCGCTCCAGCCGCGCGATGGCCTCCCGTACGCCGTTGCCGTAGCCGTCGTCGGAGAGGGCCCCGGCGGCGGCGCGGGCCCGCGCCAGGTGGACCCGGGCGGCTTCGGGCCGCTCGAGCTTCGCGTAGTCGGCGGCGAGGCTGAGGTGCAGGGAGGGGTAGAACCCGCGCACGGCCGGATGCGGCTCCCGGGGCGCGGGCGGTCCCTCCCACGCGGCGCCGGCTTCCACCGCGTCGGCGGCGGTGCCCGCGGCGGTCAGGGCGCGCAGGTCCCAGGCCAGTTCGTCGGCGGGATCGTCCTGGGCGTCGGCCATGTAGTGGGCGAGGGTGCAGCGGTGCAGGGAGTCCCCCTGCTCGCCGATCTCCGACCAGAGCGCGCCGAGCCGGTTGCGGGCCTCCTCCCGGTCCCCGGCGTGCAGCAGGATGACCGCCTGGCCGATCCTGGTCATGACGGCGTCCTCCGACGCCTCCTGCTGCTCGGTCACGGCGGCCTCCGGCTCGCTCTGCCGGACCTCCTGCGGTCCGGTCGTCACGAAGCTAACCGGAGGCACCGGCTGTGGCGCCGAGGCGCGGGGGCGGGTCAGCCGAGGTCCGGGATCCGCCAGTCGATCGGCTCATGGCCCTGGGCGGCGACGGCCTCGTTGATCTGGGTGAAGGGCCGGGAGCCGAAGAACTTCTTCGCCGACAGCGGGGAGGGGTGGGCGCCCTTGACGATCACGTGCCGCTCGGCGTCGATGAGCGGGATCTTCTTCTGGGCGTAGGCGCCCCACAGGACGAAGACGGCCGGGTCGGGGCGCTCGGAGACGGCGCGGATCACGGCGTCGGTGAACTTCTCCCACCCCTTGCCCTTGTGCGAGTTGGGCTCGGCCTCGCGGACGGTGAGCACCGCGTTCAGCAGCAGGACGCCCTGCTGGGCCCACGGCATGAGGTAGCCGTTGTCCGGGACCTCCAGGCCCAGCTCCTCCTTCATCTCCTTGTAGATGTTGCGCAGCGAGGGCGGGGTCTTCACGCCCGGCTGCACGGAGAAGCACAGGCCGTGGCCCTGGCCGGCGCCGTGGTAGGGGTCCTGACCGAGGACGAGCACCTTCACCTGGTCGAAGGGGGTGGCGTCGAGGGCTGCGAACACCTGCTCGCGGGGCGGGTAGACCGGCCCGTTCGCCCGCTCCTTCTCGACGAACTCGGTGAGTTCCTTGAAGTAGGGCTGGTCCAGCTCCCCGCCGAGGACGGGGAGCCAGGACTCGGGCAGCATCTGGGTCACGGCGACAACCTCCGGTACAAGTTCGTGCGACTGATCAGAACCTACCGGGGGGCACTGACAACGCGTCGGGCGCCCGGGGCATCGGCCCCGGGCGGGCCCGGCTACCAGCTGGTCTTGCGGTACAGCTCCCACATCTGCATGGCGGTCTGCGGGTCGAGCGCCCGCTCTCCGCCGGCGATGTCCTCGCGTGCGGCGACGTACAGCTTGCCCTGCCACAGGGGCAGCAGGCGGACGTCGTCGGCGAAGATCTGCTGGGCCTTCTCGAACTGCTCGACGCCGGAGGAGCGGTCGCCGTCGCGGCGGGACTTGGGCAGCAGTTCGGTCAGGATCTCGTTCTGCTCGTACGGGGTGCCGACCGCGTTCTCCTTGCCGACGAACGGCGCGATGAAGTTGTCCGGGTCCGGGAAGTCGGGGAACCAGCCGCGGCCGAAGACCGGGTACTCCTGGCCCTTGTAGCCCTCCTGGAAGGTCTTCCAGGGCTGGCTGCGCAGGGTGATCCGGAAGAGGTTGCTCTCGTCGAGCTGCCGCTTGATCTCGGTGAACTCGTCCGCCGTCGAGGAGCCGTAGCGGTCGGTGGTGTACCAGAAGGTCAGGTCGACGGGCTGGTTGATGCCCGCCTCCTTGAGGATCTTCCTGGCCTTGTTGACGTCGGGGGCGCCGTACTTGTCGTAGTAGGGCGTCTTGTGGCCGACGACGCCCTTGGGGACCATCGAGTACAGCGGCTCGGCGGTGCCCTGGTAGACCTTGGAGACGAGGGTGCCGCGGTCGATGATCTGGGCGATGGCCTGGCGGACCGCGATCTTGTTGACCGCCTGGTCCTTCGGGTTGAAGACCAGGTAGCGGATCTCGGAGCCGACGTTCTCGACGACCTGGACGCCGAGCCCGTGGGACTCGGGGGTCTGCAGGTCGGTGACCTGGGCGGCGGAGAGCCCGCGGTAGGTCGCGTCGAGCTCCTTGGCCTTGAGCGAGGCGACCATCTTCTGCGAGTCGGCGTAGTACCGGATCGTCACGGCCTTGTTCTGCCGGTTCGCGAATCCGGCGTAGCCGGTGTTCTCGGTGAGGACGGCTTCGGCGCCCTCCTTGTACGACTGGAGCAGGTAGGGCCCGGATCCGGTGATCTTGCCGTCGTCGCGCAGCTTGTCGGCCGGGTACATCTTGGGCGCGACCAGCGAGGCGGCGGGCGAGCCGAGGACGTACGGGAAGGTGGCGTCGGAGGTCTTGAGGTGGAAGACGACGGTCAGGGCGTCCGGGGTCTCGATCTTGTCGAGGCTGCCGAAGAGGTCCTTGGGGCCGACCTTGGAGCCGATGGTGCGGATACGGTCGAGGGAGTGCTTGACGGCCTTGGCGTCGAGCGGTTCGCCGTTGGAGAACTTGAGGCCCTTGCGCAGGGTGCAGCGGTACGCCTGGCTCGCGCCGTCGGTGAACTCGCAGTTCTGGGCCGCGTCCGGCTGGGGCTTGGTGGAGCCCGTGGGGAAGGCCAGGAGGGTCTGGTAGACGTTCCGGTACAGCTCCCAGGAGCCGTCCCACGCGGCGGCGGGATCGAGGGTGCTGGGGGCGCTGGTGGTGCCGACGACGATCGGCTTGGCCCCGTCGCCGTCGTCCTTCGACAGCATGCCGCATCCCGCCAGCAGGGATATGGACGCAAGGGCTGCAGTGATCTGCAGGCATCTGGTCCGGTTGAACACGTGCACGCTCCTCGATCAGCCAGGGGTGCGGCAGACCCTACCGCAGTGCCCCACGAATCCAATGGGGTGGTTTCGTGGGGCACTTGACCGGTTCCGTGCATATTCGATACGCATTTACCTCCCTTTCGGAGGCAAATCCGTCCGATTATCGGTCAGTGGACCCCGGCATTGAGGAACATCCCACCGTCCACGACCAGAGTTTGGCCCGTGATCCATTCCGCTTGTGCAGATGTAAGAAACGCGGCGGCGCCCCCGATGTCCTCCGGGACGCCGAGCCGGCCCAGCGGATAGGCCGCCGCGGCCTCCTGCTCGCGGCCCTCGTAGAGCGCCTGCGCGAACTTGGTCCTGACCACCGCCGGGGCGATCGCGTTCACCCGGACCCCGGGCGCCATCTCGTGCGCGAGCTGGAGGGTGAGGTTGACCATGGCGGCCTTGCTCATCCCGTAGGCGCCGATGAAGGGCGAGGCGGAGACGCCGGCGATGGAGGCGATGTTCACGATCGCACCGCCGTTGTCCTTCTGCCAGGCGTGCCAGGTGCGCTGGGCGAAGCCGAGCGCCGAGATCACATTGGTCTCGAAGACCTTCCGGGCGACCCCGAGGTCGAGGTCCGCGATCGGGCCGAAGACCGGATTGGTGCCCGCGTTGTTCACCAGGAAGTCGACCCGGCCGAACGCCTCCATCGCGCGCTCGACCGCGAGGGCCTGGTGCTCCTCGTCGTGCGCCTTGCCCGCCACGCCGATCACCCGGTCCGCCCCGAGGCGTTCCACGGCCTCTTTCAGGGCCTCCTCGTTGCGCCCGGTGATGCAGACCCGGTCGCCGCGGGCGACCAGCGCCTCGGCGATGCCGTAGCCGATGCCCCGGCTCGCTCCGGTGATCAGCGCGGCCTTGCCGCTGTCGGTACCGCTGTACGTCATGGGGTGTGCCCTGTCTCTCGTCGCGCCGTCAGTTGAGGGGTCCGCCGGCCACGTACAGGACCTGGCCGGAGACGAAGCCGGCCGCCTCGCCCGTGAAGAAGGCGATGGCGTTGGCGATGTCGTCCGGGCGGCCGACGCGCTGGACGGGGATCTGGGTGGCCGCGGCGGCCTGGAAGTCCTCGAAGCCCATGCCGACGCGGGCGGCCGTCTGGGCGGTCATCTCGGTGGCGATGAAGCCGGGCGCGACGGCGTTGGCGGTGACGCCGAACTTGCCGAGCTCGATGGCGAGGGTCTTGGTGAAGCCCTGGAGACCGGCCTTGGCGGCGGAGTAGTTGACCTGGCCCCGGTTGCCGAGCGCGGAGCTGCTGGAGAGGTTCACGATCCGGCCGAACCGGGCCTCCACCATGTGGCCCTGACACGCCTTCGACATCAGGAACGCGCCGCGCAGGTGCACGTTCATGACGGTGTCCCAGTCGGTCTCGCTCATCTTGAGCAGGAGGTTGTCGCGCAGCACGCCCGCGTTGTTGACCAGGATCGTGGGGGCGCCGAGCTCGGCCACGACGCGGGCGACGGCCGCGTCCACCTGCGCGCCGTCGGAGACGTCGCAGCCGACCGCCAGGGCCCGCCCGCCGGCGGCCGTGATCGCCTCGACGGTGTCCTTGCAGGCCGCCTCGTCCAGGTCGAGTACGGCCACGGCACGACCCTCGGCGGCCAGGCGTACGGCGGTGGCCGCGCCGATGCCCCGGGCCGCCCCGGTCACGATCGCGACGCGCTGCTCGGTGGTGGACATGCTGTTCTCCTCGCCCTTGAGAGACGGCCGCCCAGAGGTGAGCAACCGCTTAGTAGCTTCAGCTGAGGAGACGCTAGGAGCCCTGGCACCCGGTGTCAACGCCACCCGCCCGGGAAGCGGCCGGGGCCCGCGGGGGGCCCGTACGGTCCCACCCGCGGGCCCCCGCGCGCCTCGGCCCGTCAGCGGACGAGCAGGTCCAGCAGCCGCTCCACCTCCGCGGCGGGATCGGCCGTGAGCCCGGTGTGCACCGGCCCGGGCTGCACCACCGTGCTGCGCGGGGCGATCAGCCAGCGGAACCGGCGGCCCGCGTCGTCGCCCGCCGCCTGCCCCGCGGCCTCACCGCCGCCGCACAGCCCCTCGACCCCGCGCAGGGCCGCCCGTACGCCGGCCACGTCGGCCGCGGGGTCCAGCGCGAGGAGCTTCGCCTCGTCGAGGTGGGTGCGGGCGGCGACGTAGGAGTGCGCCCGGCAGTAGACGATCACGCCGGCGTTGAAGCACTCGCCGCGCTCCATCCGGGGCACCACGCGCACCAGCGCGTACTCGAACACGTCCCGCTGGGTCACTGGTCGCCGCTCTTCTGCTCGTTCTTGTGGTTCTTGTGGTTCTTATGGGGCCACTCGGGCAGATGATCGGTGAGCCAGCCGGGCGGTCCGGCCGGGGCCTTCACCTCCGCCTCCATCGAGATCCTCTCGTGGATGGTGGCGGCGCGCGGCAGCAGCGCCTCCACATAGGCCCGGCGCACCGCGTCGGTCGAGTCGAACCCGGGCTCGTCGACCAGCCACTCGTCGGGGACGTCGGCGGCGACCTCCGTGAGCAGTTCCTCGGTGACCAGCGGCGCGAGCGCGGCCGCCGCGGCGGCGATGTCCGGGCCCGCCGGGGCCAGCACATGGTCGGAGGCGTTGTACGGCTTGGCCGCCGCGGCCTGCGCCGTCGGCCAGTTGTGGTGCCAGATCATGGTGGCGCCGTGGTCGATGAGCCAGAGGTCCCCGTGCCAGACCAGCATGTTCGGGTTGCGCCAGGAGCGGTCGACGTTGTTGATGAGCGCGTCGAACCACACCACCCGCCCCGCCTCGACGGGATCCACCCGGTACGCGAGCGGGTCGAAGCCGAGCGAACCGGGCAGGTAGTCCATCCCGAGGTTGAGCCCGCCACTGGCCTTGAGCAGCTCCTGCACCTCCTGATCGGGCTCCCCGAGCCCGATGACGGGATCGAGCTGCATCCGCACCAGCTCCGGCACCCGCAACCCCAGCCGCTGCGCGAGCCGCCCGCAGATCACCTCGGCGACGAGGGTCTTCCGCCCTTGCCCGGCGCCGGTGAACTTCATGACATAGGTCCCGAGATCATCACCCTCGACAATCCCGGGAAGCGAACCGCCCTCACGCAGGGGCGTGACATAACGGGTCGCTACGACCTCTTCCATCACTTTCCCAAGCCACCAATCATCCCAGCCGCGAAATGAGCATAGTAACCACGAGTGATCACCCGCCTCACATCAGCGCCTCCTCGGGACGGAGGGCGACAAGGGTGAGGCCGTCGAAGTCGACCGGGATACGCCGTCGTTCGCCTGCCGTGAGGAGGGTATAGCCCTGTTCGGTGGCGTCCGGGTAGGCGAGCACCGCCGCGCCCGCTCCGATGGAGTCGCTGACGGTACGCCAGAGCTCATCACGGACCCGGCCCGACAGGCTGCCGATGTAGAGCCCGGGGTGTCGTCCGGTGAGAGGAGCGACTGGATGTCGTTGACGATGCGCGGCAGAAGTTTGTAGAGGCGGAGCCCTTCCCGGAAGCTGCGCCGCGCCATGGCCTCGGGGTGGGCAGCGTCGTGGAGGGAGAAGGCCAGCGGGATGGTGAGTTCCGCCTTGTACAGGTCGGCGATGTCGTAGACGAGGGCATGTTGTTTGCCTTGGTGTACGAAGCCGAGGGCGGGTGAGCAGCCGAGGGCGACGATGGCCGCGTGGACGATGCCGTACAGGCAGGTGTTGGCGGAGGAGAGGGCCAGGTTGACGGGGTCCTGCTCGTCCCACGCCGCCGGATCGTAGGCGCGGCGGAAGCGTCCGACGCGGTGCTGCTGGGCGAGGAGTTTGTAGAGCGCTTTGACGCGCTGGCCTTCGAGTCCGCGCAGGGTGTTGAGGGGTGTCGTCGGTGGGACGGCTATGTTGAATCGCTTGTGGTACATGCGCTGGGCGACGGCGAGTCGTCGTTCCGGGTCGCTCCACTGGTGCACCTGGGCTTCGAGCCAGCGGGTGGTCAGGGCGTCGGATGTGGTGGTGGAGTAGCAGCGGACCCCTCCGGATCCGCTGCATACGACGGTGGTGCCGTGGCGGGCGAAGGTGGCCAGTGCGGGTTGGGTGATGGAGGTTCCGGGCCCGAGAAGGACACAGCTGAGCGCGGCGGTGGGGAGGTAGACGCGGGTGAGGTGGCCGTCCTCGGTGGTCGTCTCCGCGCTCACGCCGGTGTCGTCCTGGACGATGCGGACGATGTCGGCGTACAGGAACGACAGGGAGTCGGCGATGCGGGGCAGCATCGCGAGGGTGGGCGCGGCGATACGCCGGCGGGCCGGGGTGTCACGGCTGGGAACGGAAGTGTTCATCGGCGTGGTGGCGTTCAGGCGTCGAGGTGGGCGGGGGCGAGGCTGAGGAGTCCGCATCCGTAGGACTTGGCTCGGCCGATGCCGTGGAGGAGGGCGTGGCGCAGGGCTTCGGCATCGTGGATGGTGGCGGTGCCTTCGAAGCGGGTGCCGTTGTGGTGGATGACCACCTTGTCCCTGCGGGGTGTCCGGGCGGAGCCGTGCCGTGCGCTCGGGGTGTCGGGCCGGTCGGCCTGGAGACTGTGGAGGGTGAGGCCGGACTGGTGGGCCCGGGTGGCCCACCACTGTTCCGCGTCGGGCCCGTACAGCGCGAGGGCCTGCTTCCAGCGGCCTTCGGTGCTGTGGGGGCCGCAGCGTTTGATGGCATTGCCGAGCAGCCGGTAATGGACGGCCAGGCCAGGCCGGAGGGCGCCGAGCAGCGGCGACATGTCCCGGGTCTGGACTTGCGCGTACGCGGCGGGAAGACGCTGGGCGTTCGGAACAGTGCGGCTCTGGACGAGAAGGACCGGTGTTCCGGCTCCGTCGTGGTCCAGACGGAAGAGCAGACCGCTGCGGGCACGGGGGCTGTCCCCCAGGCCGTCGGGGACCAGGGTCATGACCCGCCGGTGCAGAGCGGCGGCGTCCCTGAGATCGTGCTGCACCGCTTTGCTGAGGGGGTTGAGGCGCAGCCGCGTCAGCCATGCGGTAGTGGTGTCGGGGGCCCCGGCTTCGGCTGCCGGAGGGGTTCCTGCGCTGGTCCTGCTGCCGGGGACGGCGGCGGACGTACGGGTGGTCATCGAGGCTCGTCCTGGGGCGTGGTGGGTGGCTGGAGGTAGGTGAGGAGTGCGTCGAGGTAGTCGGGGCCGTAACCGCCGCACAGGTCGGCGGGAAGGGTACGGCTCGTGCTGTAGGACGGGCGTGCCCGGTAGACGCGGTCGTGGGGGGCCAGGCTGACGGGATCGTCGTTCAGCAAGGTGACCGCCTCCCTGGAGGAAGGGGGGCCCGTGACCCGACGGTCGTCGGCCGTGCCGGTGAAGGGGGTGTCCGATGTGAACCGCACCTGGACGCTGCTGCCGGAGGTACGGGGCCGGGCGAGCGGGACACCCGCGTACAGCTCGTCCACAGGGTCCTCGCGCTGGGCCCCGAGGAGGAATACGGCGCCGGGCGGGCAGGATCTGCGTCCCAGGTAGGGAGGCCAGTGCGGCGCGGCGAGTGCGGCCGCGCACCGGTCGGTCAGTTCGCCGGCGTCCGGCGCGTGGGGGGCTGTGACGGCGATGGTGAAGACGGCGTCGGACAGGTAGTGCCGGTGGGAGACGATGGTGGCCTGGCCCGCGCCGCGCCTGCCTCCCTTGGCGGTGGGCACGGCGCGATGGGCGGGCAGACCCCCACCGACCGTGTGGAAGTCCCGCAGCCGGGTACCGGGGCGGTCGTGCCGGACGGTGAACCGAAGATGGCCGAGACTGCCGAAGAGCGTCGGCGGGCCGTCCGCCGGGCTCAGGGCCTCACTGCGCGGAATGCCCAGGGCCGCGGCGATCATGCCGATCAGGCCGGAGCGGGTGGGGTGGGCGACGGTGTCCCGGTCGGTGAACGCGCTGTGTTCACCCCAGGACTGCAGCGGTCCGCCGGCCTGGAACAGGAAGCCGGTCACGCCTGCGCGCTTCCGGTGTCGGCGAATGCCGCGGTCAGCGCGCCGGAGACAAGATCCGCGTAGGAGGGGACGCGGACGCCCAGGGCCTCGCGGGAGGTGTCGTCCACCCCGGCGTACGCACTGTGCGTGAGGCCGGCTTCCCCCAGGAGGAGGCGGGCCTTCGCCGCGTAGTCGTCGAGGGCGGCGCGGGAGGGTTCCGCCCAGCCGTGGCGGGTGGCCTGCACGGGCCGTTCGAAGGCGGCGGCCAGGGAGACGGGCCGGTCCGAGCGGACCGCGATGTGGACGAGGTCGGGGATGCTGTGCGGGGCGGTGGAGTTCTTCTTCGCCCCGGGCATGCTCTGGATGAATTCGGTGAGAAATGCCCCGGCCAGTTCCTCGGTGATCGCCGGTGCCCCCGTATTGCGGGTCAGGTCCTGCAGATCGACGGTGGCATAGCGGTAGAAGACGCCGGAGCTGTACTCGCCGGTGTTCATATGGGCGCTACCGGCATCCGAGGCCCAGTGGTCGACGTCGTCCACGGCGGTGAAGAAGTCCGCCTGGACGGAGGTGGCGTGGGTGGTGAAGGCGTGAGCCACCTGTACGGCGCCGTCGACGCCGGCGCCGGGAATCTCGGCGAGCATCCGGCCGAAGAGGGCAATGGATCCGTTCCGGGAGCGGAGGATCTCGTGGATCTCGTCCTTCGGGAGCTGGGGCTTGGCTGCGGCCTTGGTACCGAGGGCCTTCTCCAGGGCGTCGCGGTGCTTCTCGGCGATGTCGGCGAGCCGGCCGGCCGCCTCGTCGGGGAGGAACAGCAAAGACGCGGTGGTGTCGTTGTCGTCCAAGTCGAGTTTGGATTCGGTGGACTTGACCACCTGCACGCCGGCGAGCTCCGCCAGGTCCTCCGGCCATTCCCGCTCCTCGGTAAGGATCTTGGCGACCTGCAGAGGAACTCGACGGGTGCGGCGTGCCTTCTGCCCGATCCGGGCTTCGACCGCGTGGCGGGTGGGTCGCTTCCACGCCTGGCTGGAGACCCGGGTACGCGTGGTACCGCCGAAGGTCACGACCTTGGGTGAGCCCAGATCGTCGCGATTGACATTGCTGAACGGCAGCGTCTGAAGGATGTGGACGTCGATGTAGCGCGGGCCGGAGAACGGGGGCTCAGGGGTGCGTGAGGTCGTCATGTCTCGGTTCCTGGTGTCTGGCGCCCGTTCCCTGGGACGGTTTCGCTGGAGCGGGCGCTCGATGGGATGGGCAGGTGCGGAGGGGCTTTCAGGCGGACCGTTCCGCACGGCGCAGCGTGCGGTAGTAGTCCTCCAGCCAGCGCAGGACCACGTCGTCGCGCCGGTACGGCCAGCGCGCGAGGTCGTGGAGGAGGCGGCCGTAGTCCACGGGAAGGCCGGCGGATCCAAGCTGGCGTACGAGCGGGGGAAGCATGCGGTGGACGCCGTCGATGTCCTGGCGTACCAGCAGGTGAAGCCGCTGTTCCACGCCACTGATCTTGTCCGGTTGGCGGGACGGGGCTGCCGCGGTGCTGTCGGCCGCGGTGGCCGTGCGGCCGCGGCGAGCCGCGAGGGCGGCCAGGCTCTCCCCGAAGCTGCTGCCCCATGAGCTCTTCTGCTGCCCGGCCCTGGCCCCGGACTCGGCTGCTGCAGCCGAGGCATCGCCCGCGTCCGGGACGTGCTCGTCCGGCTCCAGTTTTTCTGCCGCTTCTTGACGTGCGACGGCGTCCGCGCGTCGTTCGGCACGCGGCCGGGAAGCGATCAAGGCGGCCACTGCGTAGTACGCCCGCTTGTCCAAGCCGCTCGTACGGTCGGGGATGATTCCGTGGCGCAGCAGCGCCGCGTGGGTGCGGCCGGGCATCTCGTCCAGGGTGCGGCCGAGCCCCACGCGTAGGGCCTGTTGCGTCCCGGGGTGAGCACACATCTCCCGTACGCGTTCGGTGAAAGCGTCATAGCCCGCGAGTTTGTCGTTGCGGGGCACGGAAGGTGCTTCGCCACCGGTGTGCGGGGCGTCGGGTTCGCCGGTTGTCAGGGTCATCGGTCCTTCTCAGCGTGGCGGAGGAACGGCGTCAAGGGCGCGGAGCGGCAGGGGTCAGGGCCGAGGGGTTCCGAGCAGGCTGCGTACCAGGCCACGGGAGCTCTCCCGGGCTCTCGCGCCACGAGGCTCGGATGCGATGGCGGCTGTCAGGTCGTCGAAGACACTCAGGGCGATACCGCCGAAGGCCGCCAGGGAACGGGAGAAGTCCTCCGTGTCGAGCAGCGTCCAGAATCGCTCCTCGGCCGCTGACCAGTAGGCGGCCGATGCCCGTTCGAGCCACGGTCCGCCACCGCGTTCCTTCTTCCCCCGCCCTGCCGATCTGTCGTCACCGAACGGCATGGTGTACGCCCGCCACGTGGCGCGCAGGGCCTTGTCCAGCCGCCATGCGGCGTGCTCGGCTGCCTGACGGCCCTCCTTGACGCCGCGGGCCAGCTCCCTGTCAGAGGACTCCCCCGACGAGGCGAGCAGGGCACACAACGGCGGCGTCACGGCGGTGAAATGGCTGCGGTCCCGCGTCTGCCCGTCCTGATCGAATCCGTGGGCGACCACCCGCAGGTGACTGAACACGTCCTCGGGCAGTTGTGCGCCCGTCAGCCCCTCGAAGATGAGCGGCCTGCGGTTCTTCCCTCCCCGGTCCTGGAGGACCAGCCCGTCCAGGTCCCGCCACAGCGCACGCTCAGCGTCCGCCCGGCGTGCGTACAGGGTGCCGTCCTTGCTCTCGTCCCAGATCACGTACGGGTCGGCCAGATCCGGCCTGTTCTTGCGGAGCGCCCACGTGATGACGGCGTCCACCGCGTGCTTCCCGTCCGCCGTCGGCCGGAGCAGCACGGCATGCTGGTGGCGGTCGGTCAGCATCTCCATCAGGCCGGCCGGGGGTTCCGGAGGCTCCAGAGCGGGCAGCGGCCGGGCCTCCTCCCACGGGCAGAGATCGACCCGGTCGTGATCGGCGGAAGGCCACTCGGCCGGATGCGGGATGCCCAGCAGCAAGGTCTCGTGGAGGTTACGGCCCAGTGGGTGGAAGGACAGCACCCGCCGCAGTGGGCCGGCCATGGTGTTGCCGAACTTCTGCCCGTCGACCGTACGCGGAGTGCACTGCCCCGAAGCCCCGTAGTAGAGCTGCGCGAGGAGGTGCAACACCGCCTCCTCGGAGGGCAGCGGCACGGGCACGTCGTCGCTGAAATGACCGAAGAAGACCTGGTTGTTGCCCGAAGGGCGCCCGAGGACCAGCTTGTTGATACCCGAGGTGGACGTGCACTGACGGTCGAGACGGGCGTCCTGGAGGAAGGGCCGTTCCTCGTCGTAGAGCCGCAGACCGTCCGCGCACCCGTCGAAGTATTCCCTGACGCGGCCCGGCTCGAAGCCGCCGCCGGCCTCTAAGAGTTCGTACCGGGTGTCCAGCCAGACCTCGGGTCCCTCGTCCATCCGATCGAGCGCCGTCAGCCGGGCGGTGATGGCGCACAGCACCCGCAGCAGCCCGGATGCCGCCGGAGGCGACGCCACTGCCAGACCGCTGAACTCATGCGCGCTCAGGAACAGCTCTCTCAGTCCTACTCGCAGGGTGGTGCCCGCCTCGGTCATGACGGGGACCCAGGGCATCCGGTCGAGCGGGTAGCGGTCGTCAGGCGCGACCGGGGTATCAGACATGGGACGTGGAACCTCGATGGGAAAGGGGTGTACCCGGGAGTAGGAACAGCGGCTACTGGGATCTACCCTGAGAGGGCTGCACTGACTGCGGACCTTCTCCGCGACAGCGGAGGTGCACCAATGGGCAGCAGCGGTGGGGCCGTACGGCCGTCACCTTCCCCGCGCAGGCGGGGGTCACGCGGGTGTTGAACCGGCTGACTGCCGGGTCAACACCGTTTGTGGCAACCAACGTTGGTGTTCTGAAGGTAGCTCGCTCCGGTACCTCGCGTGAGCGAATCCAAAAGATGGTGAGCAGCGGTGGTGTCTCTCCCTCATTCCGTTCGCTCGGTGACCAGTCCCAGCGCCCGGTCGTAGGTGATGCGGACGTCGCCGATGACCGCTCCCTCCACCTCGCCGTCACCGTGCACGCGATGCGGCAGGAGGACGACGCGAGCCAGACGGGACTCGTCGTTCCAGGACTTCGGCGGCTGGTGGTCCACCCCGCAGGCTGTCCGCCATGGCCCGTACGCCACGGGCCCCACAAGGGCGAGCAGGTCGCGTACCTCCCGGCGGGTGAAGCGCCCTCCCGGCCCGCTGCCGCGGACGGGTAGCGGCGTGGTGCGTTCCTTGTCGAGCCACCGGCCGCTGTCGTCCTCGTAGACAGGCAGCACCTGGACCGAATCGATTCCCAGGCGGGTCCGGACCAGGTCCTCGTCCGCGTCGCTGGTGGTGAGCCGGTGAAGCGACGTGACACTGCGAGGCGGCGGAATGGCGACCATCTCGGCCAGGCCGGAGCTCGCCATGTCCGATGCGAGCCGTTCGAAGTCGCGTTCCATGAGCTTCTCGGGGGCAGTCGAGGGGAACTCGGGCGCGTAGACGGCGTCGACGAGGCGCTGGACGTCCTTCGGCACCGCGATGGGTGCCCCTCCGAGGTCGGTGAGGAGTTCCAGGGTCCGCTGCAGGAGAGACGGGGTGTACACCTCTCCCCACGACCGGGGTGGCACGGCCAGGCGAGCGTCCTTCTTGTCGACGGGGGCCAGTACGACGAGCTGTGCCTTTTCGGCCCATGCGGGGCGGGGCGGGGCAGGCGCCAGGTGACGCCAGATGCGGCCTGCCCGCTGCAGGAGCAGGGCGAGGGGCGCCAGATCGGATACGACGATGTCGAAATCGAGATCCAGGGACTGCTCGATGACCTGCGTGGCCACGATCACCGCCCCGCGGGCGCCCGCCGGGCGCCGCACCCCCGGTGTGTCCGTGCGCCCGAACCACGACTCCGCCTCGGCCGTGAGCTCCGCCCGTCGGCCCGCCGGAAACCGCGCGTGCAGCAGACGCAAGCGGGGGCCTGCCCCGGCATCGCCGCCTGTCTGGTCCTCCGGCGCGGCCCCGTCCCCTTCGCGACAGTCGTCGCCGTAGCAGGCCCGGTAGTGGACGCGCAGCGCCTCGTAGGTCTGCTGGGCCTCAGCCACCGTCGTACAGATGACGGCCGCACATCCGCCGTGGGCCACCGTGCTGTCCAGAGTCTGCAGCAGGACGGCCAGCCGACCGTCCGCGACGGCCGGATCGTAGGTGTGGCGGACGCGGTGGACCGCGACGTGGAGGTCTCGCTCCTGCTCGCTGGCCGGCGGTTCCGCGGGCTCGATCACCGGTCCGCCGTCGGCCGAGGCGTAGATCCATCCGGGATAGGCGGGAGCCGGCACCTCGGGCAGACCGCTGGAGGGGGCGGCTCCGCCGAGATAGGCGCGGACCATCCCCTGGGCGATGTCGCCGGTCAGAGTCGCCGACAGCAGGACGACGGGCACCCTCATGGCCCCCAGCCACTGCAGAAGACGCAGCATCAGGGCGTGGGTGTAGGCATCGTACGCATGCGCCTCGTCCACGATCACCGTCTTGCCGGCGAGCCCGAAATGCCGCAGCGCATTCCGCTTGAGGGGAAGGACTCCCATCAGCGCCTGATCGATCGTGCCGACGGCCAGAGGGGCGAGAATGCCGCGGCCTCGGTCACGCATCCACCGCCCCGCTTCGACCGACACCCGAGCGCCGTCGCCGGCTCCCGGTTCGTGGTCGGACAGGATCTGCGGGTCCGCCTCGTCCAGGTCTTTCGAGGCAGGCGCCGTCGTCTCGGCGTAGGGCGCGTAGAGGTCGGCGGCTCCGTGGAGCAGGGTCAGTTGGGAGGAGTGCAGCAGGTTCGCCCGTGCGAATCCGGCCAGCCGGCCGTACATCTGATTGGCTGTGGCCTGGGTCGGGAGGGCGAAGAAGATGCCCTCGGCGCCGCTGGCCCTGCCCATCAGGGTGGCCGCGTAGAGGGCGGTCTCGGTCTTGCCCTCACCGGTGGGAGCGGTGACGAGGAGAATCCCCGGCCCTGCCAGTCGGGCCCCGGTCAGGCCCTCCTCCACGCTCAACTGCAGCGGACGTGGACGCTTGATGTGGGGGAACAGATCATGGAACCCGCCCCCCTTGAACGCGACCCGTCCCACTCCCGCGTCCTCCAGCAGGCGCGGCGCCAGACGTTCCATCCGTGACGCGTGTGCTGCGAGCCCTGCCGGGGTGCCCAGCCCCGCGCCCGAGCGTGCGGCCCGCTGCTGTCCGACGACGACATGTTCCTGGCTGGCGATCCAGTCCGAGACGATGACCATGCCGGCGAGTACGACCGCCAGCGGCACCGGGAGCGCACGACCCTGCGGAACCGGGGGCCGCCCCAGCACCTCGTACAGGGCGCGCACATGCTCTTCACGCTGCCGCGCCCACTCTCCGGACCCGAGCTCGGGCAGGCACTCGACCGGATCACGAAGATGACCTGGCTCGTTGTCGCGCGGATAACGGCCGTGGTGCCCGCCGAGCACCTGGGCGATCTGGGTCAGAAGCAGTCCGGCGGGGCGGCCGGCCCGTGGATACCCAAGAGCGATGAGGAGCGACGGCAGCGCGGCGTGCGTGGCGTACTCGTGCCGCACCCGGGACATCTGGCTGTCACGCCTACGGTCATGGGCGTACTCCGGCTCCGAGAGGAAGGTGCTGTGCTGCGGCCGCTCCTTGAACAGCATGTCCTGGAACTGGGGAATGATCTTGCCCAGATCATGCAGCCCGGCCCAGAACATGACCGTCTTGCGCGCATCCTCCACGCCCAGCCCAAGGGCTACGGCGATGCGTTCCCGCTGAACCGGGCTCAGGCCCCCGTCCCAGACGGCCCCGCAGACCTCGGCGGTGTCGACCAGATGCCCGATCACCGCGTACGGGTCGACCAGCCCCTTGGACTTGCCACCTAACCGTGCATCGATCACCACAGCGCCACCTCCACAAGACCCGGTCAGCGCGAAGTCCACCACACACCACTGACAACGGCTGCAGCATCACCTCGACCCACGGCTTGGGCACCGGCACCGGCACCGGCACCGGCTTGGTGCCTCGTGTCGGCGCTTGGTCCTGGTCATCCGCTGCGGGATCGGCGCGGTGGAGGAGGCCCACGGGGTCGCGCTGACTTTCCGGCGCGCGGGCGTCAGCCCATCTGCCAGGATGGGCCCATGCCGCATGGGGTGCGCGATAGTAAAGAACTCACCAAGCCACCCTGAACGCGCAGCTCAGGAAGAGTGTTCCCCGCGCGAGCGGGGGTGTTCCGCCAAGAAGACCTCCGCGAGGGAGCGCCGCGGCGTGTTCCCCGCGCGAGCGGGGGTGTTCCGCGGCAGAACGGCATGCCGTCAGTAGGGCGTCTGTGTTCCCCGCGCGAGCGGGGGTGTTCCGCCGTACGTCGTCCTGGCCGGCCATCGCCGCCTGTGTTCCCCGCGCGAGCGGGGGTGTTCCACTCATTGGCGCTGCGAAACGGCGTGCCGCCGTCTGTTCCCTGCGCGAGCGGGTTGTTCCGGGGACGCCCGCCGCGTTCGGCCTCGGCGACCCCTGCTCACTTCCGCAACGCGCGCACGGGCAATCGGCAGTAGGGGGCGCGCCGGCCTGGGTAGTCGTACGCCGTCGGGACCGCCCGCGAGGCGGCGGCCGTCGCGGGCGAGACCCGGTCGGTGCGGATGCTGCGCGAACTCGCTGCACTGGAGCGGGCCATGCGCCCGTGGCACGATGCACCCGTTGGCCGGGGCCTCGCCAAGGTCCTGGGCCCGTGAACGAGGGGAGCTGACATGGGTGCGCCGAGGCCGTTGACGCACGAGGAGATCGCCGGACATCTGGCGGCGTTGCCGGGGTGGGAACGGATCGGCGACCGGATCACCCGCACCTACGCGATCCGCTACCACGCGGCCGTGGCCGCCATCGTGACGATCGCCGACCGGTCCCGGCGGATTCAGCATCACGCCGACCTCGACCTGAGGATCGACCACCTGCGGGCCACCCTCACCACGCACGACGCGGGCAACCGGCTCACCGCGGCGGACTTCGACCTGGCCGCGCGGATCGACGCCATCGTCGCCGCGCACCAGGCCCTGCCGCTGGACTGACCCCTGTCGCGCGAAAGCGCCGCCGCCCGCCGCCCGCCGCTCACCCCTCCCCCGCACCACCCCACCGTTCGAGCAGCGCGCTCGTCGTGGTGATCGTGGCCACCAGGGCGAGGGAGTTGCGGATCACCTCCGCCGTGCACGAGGCCGGGACGCCCGCGATGGCGTCCGACGGGACCACCACGTCGTAGCCGAGGTTCACCGCGTCGAAGACCGTGTTCGGGATCGCGATGTTGGACGAGACCCCGGTGACGACCAGGGTGCGGATGCCGAGGTTGCGCAGCAGGGGGTCCAGGTCGGTGCCCGCCATCGGCGAGAGGCCGTGCAGGCGGCGTAGGACGAGGTCCTGCGCGGCCACGGTGAGCGGTGCGGCGACCTCCACCGCCCTGCTGCCGGTCAGCTGCCGTACGGGCAGCCGCTCCGCGGCCTGGAACAGCCGGGCGTTGCGGTTGGCGCCGAGGCCGTCGGGACGCCGTTCCGCCACCGCGTGCAGCACCTGTACGCCGGCCCCGCGCGCCGCCTCGACCAGCGCGGCCACCCGCCCCAGCATCCCGGAGTCCCGTGCCTCCTTGGCCAGTTCGGGCAGCGCGCTCTCCTCCCCCACGACCCCGTTCTGGCACTCGACGGTGAGCAGCGCGGTCGTGGCGGGATCGAGATCGGCCATGGCTCCCCCTGGCGTGGCGGCGTAAGAGCCCTCATGCTTCCTGACACACAGTCAGATGTGAAGGGGTGCGGGAGCGATGGACGAGGGTCAGCGGCGGGGCCGGCGGATCATGATGAGCCCGGCGGAGGTGGACGCCTTCCTGCGGGAGCAGCGGACGTGCCGGGTGGCGACCGTCTCCCCGGACGGCCGCCCGCACGTGGGCGCGCTGTGGTTCGCCTGGGACGGCCGCTCGCTGTGGCTGTACTCGATCACGCGCAGCCGCCGCTGGTCCGACCTGCGCGCGGACCCGCGGATCTCCGTGGTCGTGGACGCGGGCGAGTCCTACGACGAGCTCCGCGGGGTCGAGCTCTCCGGGAGCGCCGTCTTCGTGGGCGAGGCCCCACGCACGGGCGAAGCCTGCCCCGAACTGGCCGAGCCGGAGCGGATCTTCCCCATCAAGAACTTCGGGATCGACGAGATGCCCCACGACGGCCGGCACGCGTGGATCCGGCTCACACCGGACTCGATCGTCTCCTGGGACTTCCGCAAAATCGGTGCGCCAGAAGCACATTGAGCCGTTGGGCCAACGGCTCAACGGGCCAGCCTCACCCACACCCCCTACCCCAGACCCGCCGCCACCCCCCGCAGCGTCTCCACCGCCGCCCGGATCGACGGCCGGCGGTCGGCGTCCGCGCGCCAGACCGCGTACACGTGGCGGCGTACGGAGTCGCAGACCGGCAGCAGCCGCACCCCCGCCGGGACCGGGCCGCGGCCCAGGCGGGGGGCCACGCACACCCCGAGTCCGGCCTCCACGAAGGACAGCTGGGTGTGGTGCTCCTCCGCGATGTGCGTGATGCGCGGCTCGACGCCCGCGCCGCGCAGGCTGAACACCAGCCATTCGTGGCAGAACTGGCCCTCGTTCCAGGAGATCCAGTCGTCGTCGGCGAAGTCGGCCAGGGAGATCCGGTCCCGGCCCTCCAGCGGGTGCCCGACCGGGACGGCGATGTCGACGGAGTCGTCCAGCAGGTGGGTACGGGTCAGCTCCGCGGGCACCGGCATGCGCTTGTTGTGCCAGTCGATCGCGAGCGCCAGGTCGAGGTCCCCGCGCACCACCGCCGCCATGCTCTCCTCGGGCTCCTGCTCGCGCACCCGGACCCGTAGCTCCGGATGGCCGGTGCGCAGCGCGGACAGGGTCTGCGGCAGCAGCCCTCGCATGGCCGTGGGGAAGGCGCCGACGCGGAGCTCCCCCACGGCGCATCCGCGCTGGGCCTCCACATCGGCCTGCGCCAGCTCCACCTGGGAGATGATCCGCGCGGCATGATCGGCGAGCAGCCGGCCGGCGTCGGTGAGCCGCACGCCCCGGCCGTTGCGGGCCAACAGCGGCTGGCCGACCTCGCGCTCCAGCTTGGCCATCTGCTGGGACACGGCCGAGGTGGTGACATGCAGCCCGTCGGCCGCGCCGCTGACCGAGCCGTGGCGGGCGAGGGCGTCCAGGGTGCGCAGGCGCTCCAGGTTCAACATGTAAGCGATGCTACGCCGTCACTCGGAGAAACATTCGCTTGTCCTACGAAGTTGATACGAGCACAGTAAGGGCCATGAGCGCACCCACAGCCCCCCGGCGGCAGGCCCTCTCCACCCCCGCCCCGACCACCGATCCGGCCTCCCCGACCACCGACCCGACCTCCCCCACCTCCCCCACCTCCCCCGCCCCCCGCCGTCGCCGCGGTCTGCTCGACTGGCGGGTCCGCTTCGCCGTGCTCTCGGTCGTCTGGGGCTTCAGCTTCCTGCTGATCAAGGTCGGTACGGAGGCGTACGCGCCCTTCCAAGTCGCCCTCGGCCGGGTCCTGTTCGGCGCGCTCGCCCTCCTCGCCGTGCTGGCGGTGCGCCGCGAGCCGCTGCCGCGCGGGCTGCGCACCTGGGGGCACCTCACGGTGGCGGCGCTGCTGCTGAACACCGCCCCCTTCTCCCTCTTCGCGTACGCGGAGCTGAGCATTCCGTCCAGTCTGGCCGGGATCTGCAACGCCACCTCGCCGCTGTGGGGCATGGCGCTGTCGATGATCGCGCTCTCCGAGGACCGCCCGACGCGCCGCCGCTTCGCGGGGCTGGGCCTGGGCTTCCTCGGGGTGCTCACCGTGCTCGGCGCCTGGCACGGCTTCTCCGGGGTCGACGCCAAGGGCACCGCGCTCGCCCTGCTGGCCTCGCTCTGCTATCCCGTGGGCTGGATCTACGTACGCCGCACCCTGGCCGGCGTCCCCGGCTCGCCGGTGGCCCTGACGGGCGCCCAGCTGATGGTCTCCACCCTCCAGCTCGCCCTGGTCAGCGCCCTGTTCACCAGCGCCCCGGCCGGCTTCCCGCTCTGGCCGACCCTGTCGGTGGTCGCGCTGGGCGCGCTCGGCACCGGGATGGCGCTCCAGATGCAGTACGGGCTGGTGACGGAGGTCGGCCCGACCACCGCGCAGATGGTCACCTACTTCATCCCCGTCATCGCGACCACGGCGGGCGTACTGGTCCTCGGCGAGCAGCTGCACTGGAACACCCCGGTCGGCGCCGCGATCGTCCTGGCCGGCGCGGCCCTCACCCAGACCCGCCCGGGCGCCCGCAAGCCGGCCCGCACCGACTGAGCACCCGCGCCGCGCCCTGAGGACCCGCGCCCCCCGAGCACCCGCCCCGGCCGAGGACCCGCCCCGGCCGACCGCTCGCCCGCCCGCCCGCCACGACTGAGAACCGCCCCGCGCCCTCAGTCGTACCGCACCCCCGCCACCCCCGGCCGGACCGCCGCCGCCACGGCGTCGGCCAGGGCGGGCAGCTCCGCCGGGTCCAGCCCGGACACCGTCAGCCGCACCCCCGGCCCCGACGCGACGCGGAAGACGGCCCCCGCGGCCACAGCCCAGCCCGCGGCCAGCAGCTTCGTCACCGCCACCGTCTCGTCGGCCACCGGCACCCACACGTTGAGCCCGCTGCGCCCGTACGCCGTCACACCCCGGGCCCGCAGCTCCGCGACGAGCCCGTCGCGCCGCTCCGCGTAGGCGCGGGACACCGCCACCGGGTCCACCGCCCCCGAGGCCCACAGCTCCACCACCGTGTGCTGGAGCAGCCGGCTGACCCACCCCGGGCCCAGCCGCTGGCGTCCCCGCACCCGGTCGAGGGTGACCTCGTCGCCCGTCAGCACCGCGAGCCGCAGGTCGGGCCCGTACGCCTTCGCCGTGGAGCGGATCAGCGCCCAGTGCCGGGTCACCCCGCCCAGCGGATGCAGCGGCAGGTCCACGATCCCGTGGCCGTGGTCGTCGTCGATCGTGAGGACCCCGGGGTGCCGGGCCAGCAGCGCCCGCAGTTCCGCCGCGCGCCCGGCGCCGACCGCCGCGCCCGTGGGGTTCTGCGCGCGGGAGGTGACCAGCAGTGCCCGCGCGCCGGACTCCAGCGCGCGGGCCACCTCCTCCGGGCGCGGCCCGTCCTCGTCCACGGCCACCGGCAGCAGCCGCATCCCGAGCGCGGGGACGAGGTCGAGCGCCCCGCCCCAGCCCGGGTCCTCCACGGCCACGGCGTCGCCGGGGCGCAGGTGGGCGACCAGGACCCGTTCGATCGCGTCCAGGGCGCCCGAGGTCACCGCCAGCGGGCCGGGCGGCACCCCGTCGGCGTCGAGTCCGGCGCGCGCGAGCCGCGCCAGCTCCGGGGCGACGGGGTCCTCCCCGTAGAGGGTCGGCGCCTCGGCGTACCGCCGGGCCGCGCCCGCCAGGGCCGGGCCCAGCGCGGGCAGCAGCACCGCGTCCGGATTGCCCTTGGCGATGTCCCGTACGCCGGGCGGCACCGCCGTCCGCAGCGCGTCCCGGGGTGCGCTGGCGGGGCGCGAGCGCACCCGGCTGCCGCGCCGCCCGTCCGTCTCGATGACCCCGCGCTCGCGCAGGGTGCGGTAGGCGGCGGCCACGGTGTTGGGGTTCACCCCGAGCTCGCCCGCCAGCTCCCGCATGGGCGGCAGCGCCGATCCGGGCGGCAGCCCGCCGCCCGCGATGCCCGCTTCCACGCTGGCCGCGATATCCGCTGCGCGCCGCCCTGTGATTCGATACTCTCCTAGCACAATCACAAGTATGCACTAGTGCAATGGAGTCCGCCACCATGACCACGACCCAGCCCCAGCAGCACGACGCCGCCTACGACCCCACCCCCCGCACCGTCCCCACCCGCTCCCGCGAGCGCGCCCGCTACGACCACGAAACCGTGCACGCGATACTCGACAGCGCCTACATCTGCCACCTCGGCTTCGTCCGCGACGGTGCCCCCGTGGTCCTCCCCACGCTCTACGCCCGGGTCGGCGAGGCCCTGTACATGCACGGCTCCACCGGCTCCCGCCCCCTGCTCGCCGCCCGCCGCACCGACCCGGGCCTGCCGGTGTGCGTGACCGTGACCCACGTCGACGGCCTGGTCCTGGCCCGGTCCGCCTTCCACCACTCGCTGAATTACCGCTCGGTGGTCGTGCACGGCACCGCCCACCAGGTCACCGACCCCGAGGAGCGCCGGACGGCCCTGGACGCCATGGTCGACGCCGTCGCCCCCGGCCGCTCCGCCGACGTACGCCCGGCCAACGAGCGGGAGCTCGCCGCCACCGCCGTGATCCGCGTGGACCTGGAGGAGGTGTCGGCGAAGCTCCGCACCGGCCCGGTCAACGACGACGCCGAGGACCTGGCCCTGCCCCACTGGGCGGGCGTGGTCCCGGTCACCACGGCGTACGGAGCCCCCGTACCGGACGCCGCCCTGGCCCCCGGCACCGCCGTCCCGGACTACCTCGCCGCGCTCTGAGCACCCCTCCGTACGGTGCCCGGCCCCTCGGAGGCGTCGGCCGCGG
Source organism: Streptomyces sp. NPDC047014 (assembly GCF_040644195.1). Classification (NCBI taxonomy): domain Bacteria; kingdom Bacillati; phylum Actinomycetota; class Actinomycetes; order Kitasatosporales; family Streptomycetaceae; genus Streptomyces; species Streptomyces sp. NPDC047014. The sequence continues at coordinate 82,505 of NZ_JBEYVX010000018.1, forward strand.
CCCGCCGCGCCCGCGGCCGCCGGGACTCCGCCGCGATGAGCGCGCCCACCGCCGCCAGCAGCAGTACGGTCCCCAGCACCACGGCGCCCGTCAGCCGCTCCCCGAGGACCAGTACGGCGATCACCGCCGCGCTCACCGGCTCGATCAGCATGATCACGGACACGGTCGCGGCCCGCACGGCCGCCGCCCCGGTGAAGTAGAGCGCGTAGGCCAGGGCCGTCGGCACGGTGGCCACGTACACCAGCAGCCACAGCACCCGCACCGGATCGGCGGTGTGCGGCCACAGCCCCTCCAGCGCGGCGAGCGGCAGCAGGCAGACGGCTCCGACGGCCACCGACCAGGCGGTGGTGACGAGCGGATCCCCGCCCGCCCCGCGCTGCCCGAGCCACCGGGCCCGCAGGGTCATCCCCGCGTACCCGGCGGCGGACAGCAGCGCCCAGCCGACGCCGAGCGGGCGCACCTCGGCCCCGCCCCCGCCGAGCACCAGCACGGCCAGGCCGGCGAGCGCCCCGGCGACGGCGGCCGTACCGCCCCGGCCGAGGCGCTCGGCCATCCAGCGGCGCGCGCCGAGCGCGATGAGCACGGGCCCGGCGCCGAGGGTGACCACGGTGCCGACCGCGAGGCCGGTCTCGCGCACGGCGGCGAAGTAGGCGGCCTGGAAGACGGTGAACAGCAGGCCCGTCACGATCAGCGAGCCCACCGAGGGCCGGGCGGACGGAGCGGGCCGCACGGCCCGGCGGCCGGGCCGCGAGCCGCGCAGCGCGAGCACGGCCAGGAGTACGGCGAGCCCGCCCGCGCACCGCCAGAAGGACAGGGCGAGCGGCCCGAGGTCACTGGCGAGGAAGAGGAGGGAGGCGGCCGCCCCGGCGGTGCCCCAGGCGGCTCCGGCGATGACGAGGTACAGCAGACTGCGCCCTGCGGCGGGCGAATGGTTCGACACGTGAGATCTCCGCGCATGCGTGAAGGATGAGAGGACCGTCATCTCTTCGCGGGCAGCACCGACCCGCCCGGGAACTCCCCGGGCCGGGTCTTCGCTACGGAGGGCCGCCCGCGCTACGCAGCGGGAGGCGGAAGCACGTTCGTACGCATGGTCGGCATCCTAGGCCCTCGTCGTTTCGCGATCCAGGACGGGCAGTTCCACCGGCGCCGGGAGGGAGGGGCGGGAGGACTGGGCGATGAAGGCGCCGACGAGGACGAGGGTGCCTCCGGCGATCTGCCAGGTCGACAGGTGCTCGCCGAGCAGGATCCAGGCCAGTACGGTCGCCACGACCGCCTCCAGGAAGGCGACCACGCCCGCGATCTGCGGCGAGAGGCGGCGTACGGAGACCACGCCCGTGACGTACGCGAAGACGGTCGCGATCAGCACCACCCAGCCGAGCAGCACCGGCGCGGGCACCGGGGTGCCGCCCAGGGAGGCGTCCCCGGCGAGCACCCCCCAGTCCATCTCCCAGGGGCGGGCGATCACGGTCATGACGAGCGCGCCGATGAGCATCCCGTACGCGATCACCCCGAGGGGGTCGGGCGCGTCCTCGCCGTCGGCCCCCTGGTCGGCGAAGACGAAGTAGCACGCCTGGCAGCAGGCCGCGGCGAGACCGAAGAGCACGCCGAGCGGGTCCAGGCGCAGCCCGGCCCAGATCTCGACCACGCAGGCCAGCCCGACGACGGCCACGGCCGCGCCCGCGGCGGCGCCGCGCGTGACGGGCTTGCGCTGCACGAAGCGGATGTAGCCGAGCAGCAGGGCGGGGCCCAGGTACTCCAGCAGCAGGGCCACGCCGACCGGGATCCGGGACAGGGAGGCGAAGTAGAACGCCTGCACCCCCGCGACGGCGACCAGGCCGAAGCCCGCGAGCAGGGCGGGCCGGCGCAGCAGCAGGCCGCGGTGGCGCCAGGCCAGCGGGGACAGCACCAGCGCCGCCCCGGCCACCCTGAGCCAGACCATGTGGAGGGGGTCCAGACCCGCCTCGATCAGCGGCTTCGCCGCCACTCCGGAACCACCGAACGCGAATGCCGAGACGAGCGCGAGGCTCAGGCCGGCATGTCTCCCTGACGCTTGCATCAGGTCATCATGACAGCGCCGGTCAGGACCGTCACTCCCGTGACACCTGTTGAGACAGACCTGATATCGCACCCGGGACCGCGCCTGTTTCTGACAGGTCGTCAGTATTGAATGTTTCCGCCGCCGGGGCTACCTTCCGCCGCACGAACCCGACGAGAAGGGGCGGTCGCATGGCCGAAGTCACCGCGGAGTCACGCATCGAGGCGTCCGCCGCGCAGCTCTGGTCCCAGCTGACGGACTGGGACGCCTACGGGCAGTGGAGCATGACCCACACCAACTTCCCCCAGGGCGGCCCGCGGGACCTCGCGGTCGGGTCCACCTTCGCCGAGAACATGAAGATGATGGGCTTCCCCGCCGAGGTGGTCTGGACCGTTTCGGAGCTGGAGGCCGAGCGGCTGTTCGCCATCACCGGCAAGGGCCCGATGGGCGTGGCCGTCCTCACCCGCTACACCCTGATCCCGGAGGGCGGGGCCACCACTGTCCGCATCGACGGCGAGTTCACCGGGGCGGCCGTCTCCCTCATGGCGGGCAAGCTCAAGGACTCGGCCACGGCCGCCCTGAACGAGTCGCTGCGCAAGCTGGCCGGCCTGGTCTCCTGACCCCGGCCGCCCGGGGCCCGTAGGCACCCGTCCCTGCACGCCCCTCTCCCCCGTACGCGAAAGGCGGCACGCCCCGCGGCGTAAGTACCGCGGGGCGCGCCGCCCCCGTACGCCGCCCCCGTACGCCGCCCCCGTACGCCGCCCCCGTACGCCGCCCTCGTACGCCGGCCCGCAGGAGCGGACCGGCGGCCGCGGCCGCGTTCAGTGCTCGTCGGCCAGGATCAGGTAGAGCTTCTTGCGCGCGTCGTTGATGACGCCGAGCGCCTTCTCGCGCTGCTCGGGCGAGCCGGTCTTGAAGACCTGCCCGAACGCCTCCATCAGGCCGGTCGCGGCCTGCCGGATCTCGTGCATCGCCTCGAAGTCGACCCCGCGCCCGGCCTCGGCCCAGGGGGCCTCCGGGCCCGACTCGGCCTCGGTGCGCCCGGAGTCGGTGAGCGTGAACAGCTTCTTGCCGCCCTCGCTCTCGCTGCTGATCAGGCCCTCGTCCTCCAGCAGGCTCAGGGTCGGGTAGACCGAGCCGGGGCTGGGCTTCCAGGCCCCGCCGCTGCGCTCGCCGATCTCCTGGATCATCTCGTAGCCGTGCATCGGGCGGTCGGCCAGCAGCGCCAGGATCGAGGCGCGCACATCGCCGCGCCGCGCCCGGCCGCGCGGTCCGCCGCGCCCGCCCCGGCCGCCGAAGGGGCCCGGGCCGAAGGGCGGCCCGAAGGGGCCGAAGGCGGCGCGCAGGCCGCGGAACTCCTCCCGACGATCGGGCCCGCAGTGCCCGTGGCCCCGGCCGTGCTCGGGTCCGTGGCCGTGAACGTGCTGCCCCTGGTGTCCGTGTCCGTGGTGTCCGTGTGAACGCATGACTGCGCTCCTTTCGTCTTTCGGTCTCTCGTGAGTGAGGTATCGGTTGTCCGATGCCTCCACTATCGATGAGCGATCGCGATGCGTCAACGATATATCGGAAACTTTTTTACCGAACACCTTCGGTCCAGGCCAGTCGGCCCGGATTGGCCTTTGTCGACGATCAAGGAACCGCCCTACCGTCGGGGCATGCGTATCCGAACCGTCGACGCCTTCACCGACCGCCCCTTCCACGGGAACCCCGCCGGAGTCCTGCTCCTCGACAGCGGCTTCCCGGCGGACTCCTGGCTCCAGCAGGTCGCGGCCGAGATGAACCTCTCCGAGACCGCCTTCGCCCACCCCCTCCCGCCCGGCGGCGACGCCGACTGGGCGCTGCGCTGGTTCACCCCGGCCGGCGAGGTCGACCTGTGCGGCCACGCCACGCTGGCCACCGCGCACGTCCTGGCCACCGCCGGGCTCGCCACCGGCCTGATCCGCTTCTCCGCGCGCTGCGGGGTGCTCACCGCCGAGACCGCCGCCGACGGCACGATCACCCTGGACTTCCCGACGTCCTCGCTGATCCCGGTCCCCGCCCCGGGCTCCGTCGACCACGCGCTCGGCGGGGTGCCGATCCTCTCCGTGCACGACACCTCCGCGCACATCGGGGACCTCGTGGTCGAGCTGCCCGACGAGCGGACCGTCCGGGAGCTGGAGCCCGACCACGGCGCCCTGCGCGCCTTCGCCAAGCGGGGCGTGATCGTCACCGCCGCCGCCGAGGACCCCTCCCGCGGCTACGACTTCGTCTCCCGCGGCTTCTTCCCCGCCTTCGGCATCGACGAGGACCCCGTCACCGGCAGCGCGCACACCGCGCTCGCCCCCTTCTGGGCGCAGCGCCTGGGCCGCACCGAGCTGACCGGCCTCCAGGGCGGCGCCCGTCAGGGGCTGGTACGGGTCACCCTCGCGGGTGAGCGCACCCTGCTGACCGGCCGGGCCGTCACCGTCCTGGACGGCGAGCTGCTGACCTCCCCGCCCGGGGCCGCCTGAGCGCCGCCGCCTCCCGCCTGCGGCGCTCGGTCTCCTCCCACGCCCGCGAGTCGATCCGCTTGCGGTGGACCTGCTCCGGCTCGGCGGCCCCCAGGTGCACCGTCCAGACCCACAGGACGGCCGAGACCACGAAGAGGAGGACCGCCACGCCCAGGTAGGAGCCGGCCTCCTCGGCCTCGGAGGCGTTCTCGTCGTGCAGGAAGCCGGGTACGCCGACCACCACCGCGTTCACCCACCAGGCGAGCGCCAGGTTGAAGAGGGCGAGCGCGATCCAGTACGCCACCCGCGCGCTCCGCGCCGGACCGCTCAGCTCCCCCAGCAGGAGCAGCCGCCGCAGGCTGACGGGCGCCGTCCGGCGGTGGTCCCCCGATTCCGCCTTGGCGCGGCGCACCGAGGCGTAGCACTCGTCCAGCCAGCGCCCCGGCTCGGGATCCGGGGCCGGGGCGTCGGTCGGGGCGAGCTGCTTGGCCTGGATCCAGCCGCTGAGGAACTGGATCTCCAGCTGGGCCTTCTCCAGCCGCCTGCGGTAGTGGTGGTCGGCGCTGCGCGCCTCGCGGCGGTCCCGGATGAGGAGGCTGGCCCCGCCCACCAGGCCGCTGATGACGGGCACGAAGAAGGGCGCGAACGACGTCAGGGAGTCCAGAACAGCCACCGGGCGCGCCTCCTCACTCCCCTCCAGACTCGCACCGCCCCGGCCCCGCGGCCCCGCCCTGCGCGGCCGATCGGGTGCCCGGGCCGCGGCGCGTCAGGGCGTGGGCAGCCAGTCCACCTTGCCCGCGAGCAGCGCGTACCCGCCGAAGGCCACGATGTCGAGCAGCGCGTGGGCGACGACGAGCGGTCCGACCCGCCCCCAGCGGCGGTAGGCCAGTACGAAGACCACGCCCATCACCATGTTGCCGATGAACCCGCCGATGCCCTGGTAGAGGTGGTAGGAGCCGCGCAGTACGGCGCTGGCGGCCAGCGCCGCCATGGGCGACCAGCCGAGCTGGCCGAGCCTGCGCAGCAGATAGGCCAGGACGATGACCTCCTCCACCACGGAGTTCTGGATCGCCGAGAGGATCAGGACGGGGAACTTCCACCACACGTCCGGCAGCGCCTCCGGCACCACCGTGAGGTTGAACCCGGCGGCCCGCGACCCCAGGTAGAAGGCCAGCCCGGCGCTCCCGATGCCCGCCGCGACGAGCACCCCCCGCCCCAGGTCCTGGAGCGGCCGCGTCCGGTCGAAGCCCAGGACCCGCAGCCCCGGCGCCCCCTCCCGGGTCAGCAGGTGCGCCACCAGCAGTACGGGAACCAGCGCGCTCGCGATCCCGAACAGCTGCCAGGCCAGGTCCAGCCAGGGCCGGCCGGGCGCGTAGGAGCCGTTGAGCGTGGCGGCCTGGTCCTTGAGGCCGCCCGGCTTGGTGAGCGAGCCAATGAAGCTGATCAGCGCCGACACACCGCTCGCGCCCAGCGAGAGCGCGAGGACGAGCAGCGTCTCCGTGCGCAGCAGGCCCCGCCGCCCGTTCTCGTCCAGCTCCATGAACACCGGCTCCGGATCCGCCCGCACGCCCGACTCCCGTCCTGCCATCCCGTTGCGACCACCCCATACTGCCTCCTCGGCCGGGCGGGCGATCACCGAGGGAGGCCGGGCGGCGGCCTCCCCCCGGGCTCAGCGCGCCACGGGCAGCGCGGCGCCCGCCTCCTCCGTGAGCCCCACGGGCCAGGTGTGCACGGGCTCGCCCCGGTGCATCAGCTCGCTGTAGCGCCGGGTGGTGGCCGCCAGCGCCTCCTCCCGCTCCAGTCCGGCCGCGAGCGCCCGGTGGTAGGTGTCCACCTGCCAGGTCGCCCCGTTGACCCGCCGTCGGCAGCGCTCCTCGATGATGCCGAGGTAGTGGTCGCGGTCGGCGGGCTCGATGCCCCAGGCGTCCAGCCCCGCCGCCGCCATCGGCAGCAGCTCGTCCAGGACCAGCCGTACGGCAGGCACGCTGACCAGTCCGCCCGCCCGGCCCCGGCGCGGCCACCGCAGCCGCGCGTCGATCCCGTACCGGCAGGCGGCGTCGAAGTTCGCCTCCGCCTCGGCGAAGGGCAGCCGGGTCCACACCGGGCGCGGCTCGTCCGCGAGGGTGCGCACCAGCCCGTAGTAGAAGGCGGCGTTGGCGACGACATCGGTGACGGTGGGCCCCGCCGGCAGCACCCGGTTCTCCACCCGCAGGTGCGGCACCCCGTCCGCGACCCCGTAGACGGGCCGGTTCCAGCGGTAGACGGTGCCGTTGTGCAGGACCAGCTCCTGCAAGGAGGGGACCCCGCCCTCGGCCAGCACCCGCAGCGGCTCCTCCTCGTCGCAGATCGGCAGCAGGGAGGGGAAGTAGCGCACGTTCTCCGCGAACAGCTCGTACGCCGAGTCCACCCACCGCTCCCCGAACCAGGTGCGCGGCCGCACCCCTTGCGCCTGGAGCTCGGGCGGGCGGGTGTCGGTGGCCTGCGTGAACAGCGGCGGCCGCGACTCCCGCCACAGTTCGCGCCCGAAGAGGAAGGGCGAGTTGGCGCCGACGGCTATCTGCGCCGCCGTCACCGCCTGCGCCGCGTTCCACACCGCCGAGAACCGCGCGGGCGTCACCTGGAGGTGCAGCTGTACGGAGGTGCAGGCGGCCTCCGGCACGATCGACCCGGAGGTCCAGATCAGCCGCTCCACGCCGTCGATGTCGAGGGTGAAGTCCTCCCCGCGCATCATCAGGATCTGCTCGTTCAGCAGCGAGTAGCGGTCGACCGCCGAGAGGTTCCCGGCGACGAGATCACCGCGGGCGAGGGTGGGCAGGATGCCGATCATCACCACGCCCGCCTCGATCTCCGCGGCCTGCCGGTGGGCATATCCCAGCCCCGCGCTCAGTTCCTCGGCGAGCTGGTCGAATACCCGGCCGCCGAGCCGGTGGGGCAGGACGTTCACCTCCAGGTTGAACATTCCGAGTTCGGTCTGGAAATCGGTGCTCGCTATCCGCTCCAGCACCTGCGCATTCACCATGCGCGGCATTCCGTCGGTACCCGCGAGATTCAATTCGATCTCCAGCCCCATCATGTTCTTCGGGCGATCGAACCTCTTCTCCGCCAGAAGTCGCTCCAGCCCCTCCAGGCACTCGTGGAGCTTCCTTCGATACCGCTGCCGATCGGACAGGTCGAATCCGCCTGCCACGATCTTCTCCCCCATCGAAGTGTCCCTCCTGGAGCTGGCCAGTCCCGGCGACCCGGGCGCACGTCACGGTCGATGATGCCCCGGCAGCATGATCCATAACGCGGCGGGGGCGTGCCTGGCGAGGAGCGCGCGCCGGTTTGGCCGAAGGGCGCTTCGGCACATTCACCTGGCAAGGCGCCCCGCGCAAATTCCGCATGGAATGTGCGCGTTTCCGATAACCGGCGCTTTCCAGCCGAGCCCCCTTCCGGTAACCTCCGAGGTCAGCGTGGCACGTCCGCGTCCATCCGGCATGAATGCCATGTCAGCGGGTCCGGTAAGCACCTTGTCGGCAATAGCCGGGACAGCTAGCCGAAACACTGCGTGAACACATGTCGTATAAACTCCGCAAACGAGGCAGAGAGTTGACGCGCGGCCATTGCCCCTCGGCCCCCCTCTGGCCCCAGAATGCGACAGCTCCGTCCGCACCTTCCCCCGCCCGTTCCACCGGTCTCCCAAGTGAGAGGCGACCCACCATGCCGCTGCATGTCCACCCGGCTCCCGCACCCGCCCTGCGCAGCGTCCTCGCGGCACTCGGTTCCCCCACCGCCGTCAACGAGGCACACACCCCGGCCCTGCGCGCCATCCAGGGGCCGCTGACCGCCGAGCTCCCCCTCCCGGTGCACGTCCTCGACCGCCTGAACATCTCCGACCTCGCGGCCGTCGGCCGCCCGCCCCGCACCCGGCTGGTCGGCTGGCGCTTCCTGATCCGCAGCGGGGACCGGTACGTCGCGGCCGCCGACACCCGGCTGACTCCCGACGGCTGGGCCTTCTCCCACTTCTTCGAAGGACCCTACGTCGCCGCCACCGAACGCGCCCTGCGTCAGGCGGAATCCCTCGGCACGGCCCATCAGCCGCGCCTGCTGTCCGTACCGGAGCTCTACATGCTCACCCTGTGGCTGCACGGGGCGGTCGGCGCCGCGGCCGCCTCCGGACTGCCCGCCGGGGAGGACCTGTTGGTGCCGCTGGCGCCGGCGCCTCCCGGCATCGCCGCCTACCGGCCGCATCCGGTCTCCGAGCTGCTTCCCGTCCTCACCCACCGGCTGACTCCCGCGACCGCGCCGGCCCCGCCCACGCTGGCCGCGCCCGCCGCCTGACCCGATTGACCCATCCGGCCTAGCCCGGCCGGACCACCGGCGAACCATCCGAAATGACAGGGGAGTTGGCCTGAACCGCCCGCACGAGTGATGCGTCATCAATCCGTGAGGACAGCTGCGGGGAAATCCCTGCGAAGCGGCTGTCGTGGGGGAACACTGAGGACAAGCTCCCCGCGTCTGCGGGGATGACCCAGGGGGACGGCGATGACTCACGTATCGAGCCGTAGCACACAGACCACGTCGCAGCGAAAGAACGCATCCATGTGCCAGCACCAGCCTTCCTGCCCGTCAGCCGAATCCGCCGACAGGGAGGCCGCGCGCCCTGTGGCCAACCACCCGGAACAGGGCTGGAGCCTGCTGTGCAACGGCGTCCTGCTCTTCGAGGACACCGGTGAGCTGCTGCCGGACGGCCAGATCATCGCCCCGCACCGGCCGCTCGCGGCGGCCTAGGCGGGGCAGCGCGAAGGGGCCGGTCCCGGGATCTCCTCCCGGGACCGGCCCCTTCGCCGCTGTCAGCTCACGTCACCCGGGACGGATCAGGCGTCGTACTCGTCCAGCGGCGGGCAGGAGCAGACCAGGTTGCGGTCGCCGAAGGCACCGTCGATACGGCGCACCGGCGGCCAGTACTTCTCGGCGGGGGCGACCCCGCCCGGGAAGACCGCCTCGTCGCGCGTGTACGCGTGGTTCCACTCGCCGCCCAGCGCGGACGCCGTGTGCGGGGCGTTGGCCAGCGGGTTGTCCCCGGCCGGCCACTCGCCGCCCGCGACCCGCTCGATCTCGGCGCGGATGGCGATCATCGCGTCGCAGAAGCGGTCGATCTCGGCGAGGTCCTCGGACTCCGTCGGCTCGATCATGAGCGTGCCGGCGACCGGGAAGGACATCGTCGGGGCGTGGAAGCCGTAGTCGATCAGGCGCTTGGCGATGTCGTCCACGGTCACGCCCGTGGCCTTCGACAGCGGGCGCAGGTCGATGATGCACTCGTGCGCGACCAGGTTGCCCGGACCGGTGTAAAGCACCGGGTAGTGCGGCTCCAGGCGCTTGGCGATGTAGTTGGCGCCGAGCACCGCGACCTGGGTGGCCCGCTTGAGGCCCTCGCCGCCCATGAGGCGCACGTACGACCAGGAGATCGGCAGGATGCCCGCCGAGCCCCACGGAGCGGCCGAGATCGGGCCGACACCGGTCTCCGGGCCCGCGGTGGGCTGGAGCGGGTGGTTCGGCAGGTAGGGGGCCAGGTGCGCGCGGACACCGACCGGGCCGACGCCCGGACCGCCGCCGCCGTGCGGGATGCAGAAGGTCTTGTGCAGGTTCAGGTGCGAGACGTCGCCGCCGAAGTGACCCGGCTTGGCCAGGCCCACCAGGGCGTTCAGGTTGGCGCCGTCGACGTAGACCTGGCCGCCCGCCTCGTGCACCTGGGCGCAGATGTCGGCGACGTGCTCCTCGAACACACCGTGCGTGGACGGGTAGGTGATCATCAGCACGGCGAGCTGGTCGCGGTACTGCTCGATCTTGGCGCGCAGGTCGGCCGCGTCCACCTCGCCGTCGTCGGCGGTCTTGACGACGACGACCTTCATACCGGCCATCACGGCGCTGGCGGCGTTGGTGCCGTGCGCGGAGGACGGGATGAGGCAGATGGTGCGCTGCTCGTCGCCGTTCGCGCGGTGGTAGGCGCGCACGGCCAGCAGACCGGCGAGCTCACCCTGGGAGCCGGCGTTCGGCTGGAGGGAGACCTTGTCGTAGCCGGTGACCTCGCAGAGACGTTCCTCCAGCTCGTGGATGAGCGTGAGGTAGCCCTCGGCCTGCTCCACCGGGGCGAAGGGGTGCAGCTGGCCGAACTCGGGCCAGGTCACCGGCTCCATCTCGGTGGTCGCGTTGAGCTTCATGGTGCAGGAGCCCAGCGGGATCATGCCGCGGTCCAGCGCGTAGTCCTTGTCCGACAGCTTGCGCAGGTAGCGCAGCATGGCGGTCTCGGAGCGGTGCTGGTGGAAGACCGGGTGGGTCAGGTAGTCGTCCGCGCGCAGCAGGCCCTCGGGCAGGGTGTCCGCCGCGGAGGCGTCCAGCGCCTCGATGTCGGCGGTGACGCCGAAGGCGGCCCAGACGGCCTCGATGTCGGCGCGCAGGGTGGTCTCGTCGCAGCTGATGGAGATCAGGTCGGCGTCGACCCGGTGCAGGTTGACCCCGCCCTCGCGGGCGGCGGCGACGACCTCGGCCGCGCGGCCCGGGACGCGGACCGTGATCGTGTCGAAGTAGGCGCCGTGCACGGTCTCGACCCCGCCGTCCCGCAGACCGGCCGCGAGGAGCGTGGCGTAGCGGTGGGTGCGGCCGGCGATCGTACGCAGGCCGTCCGGGCCGTGGTAGACGGCGTACATGCCCGCCATGACGGCCAGCAGGACCTGCGCGGTGCAGATGTTGCTGGTGGCCTTTTCGCGGCGGATGTGCTGCTCGCGGGTCTGGAGCGCCAGGCGGTACGCCTTGTTGCCGTCCGCGTCCACGGAGACGCCGACGAGGCGGCCCGGCAGGGAGCGGGCGTGCTTGTCCTGGACGGCCATGTAGCCGGCGTGCGGTCCGCCGAAGCCCATCGGGACACCGAAGCGCTGGGTGGTGCCCACCGCGATGTCCGCGCCGAGGGCGCCCGGGGAGGTCAGCAGGGTCAGGGCGAGCAGGTCGGCGGAGACGGTGACGATGGCACCGAGCCCGTGCGCCTGGTCGATGACCGGCTTGATGTCACGGACGGCGCCGGAGGCACCCGGGTACTGGATCAGCACGCCGTAGACGCCGCGCTCGGCGATCTCGGCGGGGATGCCCCCGGACAGGTCCGCGACGACGACCTCGATGCCGATCGGCTCGGCGCGGGTCTCGATGACCGCGACGGTCTGCGGCAGGGCGTCGGCGTCGACCAGGAAGACATTGCCCTTGGCCTTGCCCACGCGGCGGGCCAGCGTCATGGCCTCGGCGGCCGCGGTGCCCTCGTCGAGCAGCGAGGCGCCCGAGGTCGGCAGGCCGGTGAGCTCCGCGACGACGGTCTGGAAGTTGAGCAGCGCCTCCAGGCGGCCCTGGGAGATCTCCGGCTGGTAGGGCGTGTACGCCGTGTACCAGGCCGGGTTCTCCATCACGTTGCGCAGGATCACTGGCGGCGTGAAGGTCCCGTAGTAGCCGAGGCCGATCATGGAGGTGAGGACCTGGTTGCGGTCGGCGAGCGAACGGAGCTCGGCCAGCACCTCGGCCTCGGTGCGCGCCTCGGGCAGGTCGAGCGCGTCGGCGGTCTTGATCACATCCGGGACCGCGGCGGCGGTCAGCTCGTCCAGGGAGCCGTAGCCCACATGGGCGAGCATCTTCGCCTGCGCCTCGGCATCCGGGCCGATGTGGCGCTGTTCGAAGGGGATGCCTCGCTCCAGCTGGGAGAGCGGAATGCGGTTGGCGGTCATGACGGAGGGCCTCCTGGTCGTATGACCTACGAGGGGCACCACGGCGCGGGCACCCGGACGGCCTCCCCCTCTGTCATCTCAACCTGAGAGTTTCACCGGACTCACGGGGGTCTCCCGTGGTGATCCGGCTTTCACCGTCGGTGAGAGGTGGGACCGGCACTGCGCGCCCGGTACCGCCCCTGCTTTCCAGAGTGGCCTCGTCCGTGCGGTACGTATGCCTGAGAGATTCCGGGGAGGATTTGCTCCTTCGGCGCCTCCGTCACGCTCACTCGGAGGACTCTCCCGCACAGGGTCGACAGCCGCTACCCAGCCTACCAGCGAGGTTCCGGGGGCTCCCCGAGTGGCCTCCCTCACAGTTATGCACTTCTGTAGTGATACGGAGCAGTTGCGACCACGTGGAGGGACCGTGCAGACCGACATCGATCCGCGCAGCCTGATCGGCCGCAAGGCGTTCGACCGCAACGGCGCCAAGATCGGCACCGTCGACGAGGTCTACCTCGACGACGCCACCGGCGTCCCGGAATGGGCGGCCGTCCGCACGGGCCTGTTCAGCCGCGACGCCTTCGTCCCGCTGGAGCCGAGCGAGCTGGTGAACGACACCCTGCGCGTGCCCTTCGAACGCTCCCTCATCAGGGACGCCCCCGATTTCGGCGTGGGCCGCCACCTCTCCCCCGAGCAGGAGCTCCAGCTCTACCACCACTACGGCCTGGACACGACCCTCCCGTCCGAGTTCCACCGCGACTTCGGGCACCTGGCGGGCGACGAGGGCTGAGGCCGGCGCCCCTCTTCCCGCACCTGCTCCTGCCCTTCTACGGGGCTCCCTCCCCCGGCAGCGGCAGCGGATCGGCCGGTTCCAGCTCCGGGTCGTCCACCCGGAAGGTCCGGACCCGTCCGGGCGGTGATCCGGGCTGCTCGAAGCGCACGGTCACCCGCCCGACCCCGCTGCCCTGCACCCAGCCCGCGCCGTACAGCGCGTGGTGGACATCGCTCCCGGCCGGCCAGCGGCGCTCGGCGGGGGCCTCCTGCGGTCCGGCGAGCGGTCCGGCGGGCGGATCGCCCGCGCCGGAGGGGGCCGCCGCGCCGTCCTCGGGCCCGGCGGTGCCCGCCTCGGTCTCCGCCTCCGCCCCGGGGCCGGGCTCCGCATCCCGCTCGGCGGCCAGGGACTGCGCGAACAGGTCCTCCTGGGTGTAGTCGGCCAGGCCGCTCACCCCGACCCCCAGCAGGCGCACCCCGCCCGTGGTGTCCACCGCCTCCAGCAGCCGGGCCGCCGCCTCCCGGACCACCCCCGGGTCGTCCGTGGGCCCGCGCAGCGTCTCGGAGCGCGTCAGCGTGGAGAAGTCGTAGCGCCGCACCTTGAGCACGATCGTGCGCCCCGAGTGCCCGGAGCCCCGTAGCCGCTGGACGCACCGGTCGGCCAGGCGCTGCACCTCGCCGCGGATCCGGACCCGGTCGTGCAGGTCCACGTCGAAGGTGTCCTCGACCGACACCGACTTCGCGTCCCGCTCGGCCACCACCGGCCGGTCGTCCAGCCCGAGCGCCATCCGGTACAGGCCCGTGCCGTGCGCGCGCCCGACCATGCGGACCAGCTCGTCCTCCCCCGCCTCGGCCAGCTCGCCCACCGTGGTGATCCCGGCCCGGCGCAGGTGCTCACCGGTGGCCGGGCCGACGCCCGGCAGGGTGCGCACGGGCATGGGCGCCAGCAGCTCCCGCTCGGTGCCCGGCTCGATCAGCAGCAGCCCGGCCGGCTTGGCCTCCTCGGAGGCCACCTTGGCCAGCATCTTCGACCCCGCGAGCCCCACGGAGCCGCTGAGCCCCGTGGCGGCCCGGATGTCCGCCCGCAGCCTCTCGCCCGTCGCCCGCGCGGACGCCGAGTCGAAGGCGGTCCCGCCGGCCTCCAGGTCCACGAACGCCTCGTCCAGGCTGAGCGGCTCCACCAGCGGCGACAGCTCCCGCAGCAGGGCCATCACCACCTCGCTGACCTGCCGGTACAGGGTGAAGCGCGGGATCAGGTAGGCGCCGTTCGGGCAGAGCCGCCGGGCCTGGGCCGTCGGCATCGCGGAGTGCACCCCGAAGCGCCGCGCCTCGTACGAGGCAGTGGCGACGACCCCGCGCGGCCCGAGCCCGCCGACGATCACGGCCTTCCCGCGCAGGCTCGGCTTCGACGCCTGCTCGACGGAGGCGTAGAAGGCGTCCATGTCCAGGTGCAGGATGGTCGGCGCGGCTCTCACGGCACCAATGCTGGCCTACGCCACTGACATCGACGGGAGCGGTTCAGCCGGCGCGGTTGCGGCGGGCGGCGAGCTCGTCGGTGGGGTTGTGCCCGACCAGGGTCTCGCCGGTGTCCACCCGCTCCCCGTGCAGCTGCGACAGGGCGTTCTCCACGTCCCGCCACACGACGCCCACGGCGATGCCGAAGACGCCCTGCCCGCCCTGGAGCAGGCTCACGACCTGGTCCGAGGAGGTGCACTCGTAGACGGAGGCGCCGTCGCTCATGAGCGTCATCCGCTCCAGGTCGGAGAATCCGCGGTCCTGGAGGTGCTGTACGGCCGTCCGGATGTTCTGGAGGGCCACACCGGTGTCCAGGAACCGCTTGACGATCTTGAGGACGACCACGTCGCGGAAGCTGTAGAGCCGCTGCGTGCCCGATCCGTAGGCGGCCCGCACGCTGGGCTCCACCAGCCCGGTGCGCGCCCAGTAGTCCAGCTGCCGGTAGGTGATGCCCGCCGCCGCGCACGCGGTGGGACCGCGGTAGCCGACCTGCTCGGGCGCGGGCTCCCCGCCCACGAGCCCGGCCGGTGTCGTCTCCGGCTGGCGTCGCGGCGATCCGGCCGCCGTGCCGCGCAGCGGGTACGGCCCAGCGTCACTCCGTACGGGGGTGCCCCCGGTCGTACCGTCGCCCGTGATCCTCACGCCGACCCTCCGTCCTTGACCTGCCCACCTCGAAGGTAGGCAGTCACCCGGGGTGCGTCAACGATCGCCACACTCGGCACGCCGAGTGATAATCACCCTGAGAGTGGTTTCCCGTGTCCTCTTACGGGGAAAGGCTACTCGAATGGGCTTGAGGCGAGCCGGAAACGGCGTCGGCCGGCGCCTATTGCGGCCCGGTGCCGAAGTCCTCCGGCGAGATCTGGTCGAGGAACTCGCGGAACTTCTCCACCTCGTCCTCCTGCTCGTCCGGAATGGCGATTCCGGCGTCGTCCAGCACGCCGTCACTGCCGTAGATCGGCGTCCCCGTCCGCAGCGCGAGGGCTATGGCGTCGGAAGGACGCGCACTCACCTCGACCCCGCTGGCGAAGACGAGCTCCGCGTAGAAGACGCCCTCCCGCAGATCCGTGATGCGGACCTCGGTGAGCTCTTCACCGACCGCCTCCAGCACGTCCTTGAACAGGTCGTGCGTCAGCGGCCGGGCAGGGGCCATGCCCTGCTGCGCGAAGGCAATGGCCGTCGCCTCCCCCGGACCGATCCAGATGGGGAGGTACCGGTCGCCTCCCACTTCACGCAGGAGCACGATCGGTTGGTTGGAGGGCATTTCCACCCGGACACCCACAACGTCGAGCTCGTTCACACAGCAACCCTAGGACCTGCCCGGCAGGTTTGGGTAGTCGGGGCCCGACTCCGGCCGGACGCCGACCAGCGCCGTCACCGCAACCGGACGCCGAGAGCGGCCTGCACCAGCGCCTCGTGCAGCCGTACGGAGAGCCCCGCGAGCTCCTTCATCGTCGCCTCGGCATGCGCCCGGGTCTGTGGATTGCGGTGCCTGCGCAGCGGTGCCACCAGCTGCTCCACCAGGCCCGCCTCGCGCTCCGCGGCCGCCTTCATGGCCCGCAGATGGCGCGGCTCCAGGCCGAAGCGGCCCAGGTCGGCGACGAGCCCGGCCACCGCGACCGCGTCGGCGTCGAATCCGCCCCCGGGTGCCTCGGCCAGCAGCCCGTACGACTCCCACTCGGCCAACTGGGGCTCGTCCACCCCGACGGCCGCCAGCAGCTCCGCGCGGCCCGCACGGGCCGCGGGGGGCGTTTCCGGGACCGTGTCACCGGGACCGGCCGCGTCCCCCTGCGCCGTGGGCGACGGGATACGGATCTGCTCACCGCGGTCGAGCGCGTCCAGCTGCTCCCGGATGACCTTCAACGGCAGGTAGTGATCACGCTGGAGGCGCAGGACGCGCGCCAGGCGCTCCACGTCCTCGGTGCTGAACTTGCGGTATCCGGAAGGTGTGCGCCGGGGCTCGACCAGCCCCTCCGCCTCCAGGAACCGGATCTTCGAGATCGTGACATCGGGGAACTCGTCGCGCAGCGTGGTGAGCACCGTTCCGATGCTCACCAGCCGCTCCGCCGAGCGGGCGGTGCCGTTCCCGGCGCCGCCTGTCGGATTGCGCAGCATGGGACCTTCCCGTGGAGGTCAGACGCCTCGCAGGCTCGCGTAGAAGACCAGCCGGTACTTGCCGATCTGCACCTCGTCGCCGTTCTGCAGGGCGACGGAGTCGATGGGCTCGCGGTTGACGTACGTGCCGTTCAGGCTGCCGACGTCGGCGACGGTGAAGCCGCCGTCCGGTCCCCGGCGGAAGTCGACATGGCGCCGGGACACGGTGACGTCGTCCAGGAAGATGTCGCTCTGCGGGTGCCGGCCTGCCGTGGTCAGCTCTCCGTCCAGCAGGAAGCGGCTCCCGGAGTTCGGACCGCGCCGCACGATGAGCAGGGCGGAACCGGGGGGAAGCGCTTCCACCGCGGCCTGGGCCTCGGGGGACAGCGAGGACGACACATGCGACTGCCCGGACACCTCGGCCTCGTACGCCTCAAGGCCCGAGATCGAGATGGTGGACGTGGTCTCCGAGGCACGCTCCGGCGTCAGACCCGGCCGCAGCGGCGCCCCGCAGTTGGAGCAGAAACGGCTGGCCGCATCGCTGCGGTGGCCACACCTGCTGCAAACCTGCTCGGCCGACATGGACGGCTCCTCGCGCCGCGGCTGCCCCGCGGAGGCGTTGGTGGCATACGGGTCGGGGGCAAACCCTCCACCCGCACTTGAGGTTGATGAGTCACCGAAACCTATGCGTCCGGTACCGGCAGGGTCAACAGCCGACGCGCCGGGGGCACCCGGAACCTCGCCCGCGCCGGAGACCTCGTCACGGAACAGCGGGCGGTCGCCCTGGCCTTCCGCATCGGCGCCCGCACGATGCCTCGCCGGGCCGCTCTCCTCGTTCTTCTTCTTGCCGAACAGCTTCTCAAACAACTTCACGGGCGATTCCCCTTGACCGAAACAGACCCGCCCGTGGGGCAGGACGAACTCCGAATGCAGACACCTGCCGACCCGGACATTCTCACAACGTCCGTAACCACCAGACAGTTTCCACCACGCACCGCGACTTCGGTGCGCCGACCCCCCGCAGGCATCAGCCCGCGTGAGGCCCTCCACCCTCCACTCCGCTTCATCCCGGTGACGACCGAGCGTAGTCAGGCTGCTTCGCAGCCCGCAAGGCATCCACAACGATCTTCGCCGACCGTGTGACGGCGACGGTGGCCTGCTCCTTCTCCAGTGTCTGGACGACACCGCCGGGGATGTTCAGAGCCGGTTCCAGATCCTGCGGCTTGCCGATCACCTTGAACTCGTACGGCTGTGTGATCTTCTTACCGTCGATCGCGATCCCGCCGTTCTCGTCGGAGAAGTACGAGCCGGCCACGATCCGCACACCGTTGATCTGGATCGCCTCCGCCCCGGCCGCCCGCAGCTCCTGGAGGGTGTCCAGCAGCTGGTCGGACTGCACCTGGCCAGTGGGATCGGTGATCCTGAGCGTGATGCCCGGCCCCTGCGCTGCCACGGTACCGGCCAGGATGCCCAGTTGACGCTCCTTCTCCACGGTCTGCCGACGGGCCTCCTCGGCCTGGTTGGAACTGCTCTCCAGCTCCCTGCGCTGAGCGTCCAGCTGCTGCTTCTCCTCCTCCAGACGCTTGGTCCGCCCGTCGAGCTCGTCGAGGATCCGTACGAGGTCCTCCTGGCGGGCCCCGCGCAGCGCGCTGGACTCGCTGTTCGAGCGGACCTGGATGGCCAGCCCCAGCCCCAGGACGAACAGCAGCAGCGCCACGATCAGTTGGGCCCGGCTCACCCGCGGCGGCCACAGCCCGGCGGCGAGCCGCTGTCGGCCGGTCTCCTGGGAAGCCGGTCCGACCTGTGCCTTTCCCTCTTCAAGAGGCTGTTCCGGCACGTTCGGTTCCTCGGGCGGGGTGTGGTTCGCACTCATCGGCGTCACGCCCGGAACACATGGCGGCGGATGGCCGCCGCGTTGGAGAAGATCCGGATGCCGAGGACGACCACGACACCGGTGGACAGCTGCGAGCCGACGCCCAGCTTGTCGCCGAGGAAGACGATCAGCGCGGCGACCACCACGTTCGACAGGAACGACACCACGAAGACCTTGTCGTCGAAGATCCCGTCCAGCATGGCGCGCAGACCGCCGAAGACCGCGTCCAGCGCCGCCACGACGGCAATGGGCAGATAAGGCTCCATCACGGCCGGTACCTCGGGCCGGACCAGAAGTCCGGCCACCACTCCGGCCAAGAGGCCCAGTACCGCGATCACGATGCACCCTTCTGCTGCTCTGCCGGTGTGGCTGTCCGTACGGTCAGGCTGGAGGCGGCCGGCACCCGCACCTCGTCCTGGGGGGTCAGCGTGTACCTGATCCCGTAGCTCTCCTGCAGCACGTGCAGGTACTGGCCGTCCGCGGAGTCCTGGAAGGCCGGCCCGAGCCGTTTTTTGTCCCCGACCGCCAGCACCTCGTACGGCGGCACCAGCGGCCTGTTGTCGACCAGTATCGCGTCACCCGCGGCCCGGATCGCCGAGAGCTCCGTCAGCCGCTGGCCGTTGATCGACACCGCCTCGGCGCCCGCCTGCCACAACCCGTTGACGATCTTCTGCATGTCCCGGTCGCGGAGCCGGCCGGTGTCCGAGAAACCGGCGCTCTCCCGCGGACCGCCGCCCGCCGCGGAGGAGCCCTTCGCGTCGTCCACCACCAGCTTCACCCCGGGCCCGCGGACCTCGGTGGCGCCGGACAGCAGGGACACCAGCTCCCCCTCGCCCCCGCCGTGCTGCTTGAGGGCGGCCCGCTGACGTGCGGCGACATCGGTGCGCAGGCGGTCGATATCACCTTCGAGGGCGTGCGCCCGGTCGTCGGCGCGCTCCACCCGGTCGATCAGTTCCTGACGCTCCTTGGCCAGCGTCGGCGCGGCCACGCGCGCCTCGGCGGCCCCGAGCGTGACGACCATGGCGGCCAGGACCAGCCCGGCCGCGAGCCCCAGCTTGGCCTTGAGGGTGCGGGGCAGACCCGCCGTCCCGTCCGCCTCGCGCCGGGCCGCGGCCTGCGCGTACCCCTCGTCGAGGCTGTGGTCCATCACATGCGTCAGCAGCGACATGGAGGCGTCCGGGCGCGCCGGCACAGGAGGGGCCGGAGTCCGATGGTGGGGCGGCTGCGACATGCCGCACATCGTCGCATGTCGGCACCGTCCGCACCCAATGCGTCCGTCCGGTGGGCCGGGCGGCTCTGTCGCCACCCGGCCCACCGGACTTCTCCGCTATGCGGCTCCGCGCGCGGCGGTCAGCGCCCGGAGCTGTCCACCACGGCCGCCCACTCGTCGAGCAGCGCCTGCGCGGAGGCGTCGTCCGGGCCCTCCGCCCACAGGTGCGTGACGGCCTCGGCGGGGTCGGGCAGGACCAGCGCCCAGCGCCCGTCCGCCTCGACCACCCGCACGCCGTCGGTGGTGTCCACCTGCCGGTCCCCGGCCGCTTCCACCACCTGCCGCATGACGAGCCCCTTCACGGCCCACGGCGTCGGCACGTCCCGCTTGAGCACATGCGCCCGGGGGATCCGGGCGTCGATCTGGCTCAGGGTGAGCTGCGTCCGCGCCACCAGCCCGAGGAGCTGCACGAACGCCGCCGAACCGTCGAAGACGCTGCTGAACTCCGGGACGATGAAGCCGCCCCGGCCGTCGCCGCCGAAGATGGTGTTCTCGGCCCGGCCCACGCGGGTCAGGTCGTCCGGCGAGGTCGTCGTCCACTCCACCTGCGTGCCGTGGTAGGCCGCCACCTGCTCGGCGACGCGCGTGGTGGTCACCGGCAGGGCGACCTTCCCGCTGCGCTTCTCCGCCGCCACCAGGTCGAGCATCACGAGCAGCGCCCGGTCGTCCTCGATGATCCGGCCGCGCTCGTCGACCAGGGAGATCCGCTCGCCCACCGGGTCGAAGCGGACACCGAAGGCGGCCCGCGCCGAGGCGACGATCTCGCCCAGCCTGACCAGCCCGGCCCGCCGGGACTCCGCGGTCTCCGTCGGCCGGGACTCGTCCAGCCCGGGGTTGATCGTCAGGGCATCCACGCCGAGGCGGCCCAGGAGGCTGGGCATGACCAGGCCGGCGCTGCCGTTGGTGGCGTCCACGACGACCTTGAGACCGGCGTCGGCGATGCCCGTGGTGTCCACTCTGCGCAGCAGCGAGCCGGTGTACGCGTCGAAGACGCTGCCCGGGAACTGGAGGTCACCGATCTCGCCCGGGAAGGCCCGCCGGTACTCCTGGCGCGCGTAGACCCGGTCGAGTTTGCGCTGCTGCTGGAGCGAGAGGTCCGCGCCCCGCTCGTCGAGGAACATGATGTCCACCGAGTCGGGCACCCCCGGCGAGGTCCGCAGGACGATCCCGCCGGCACTGCCGCGCGCGGTCTGCTGGCGCGCCACGGGCAGCGGTACGTTCTCCAGGTCGCGTACGTTGATCGCGCTGGCCTGGAGCGCGGAGATCACGGCCCGTTTCAGGGCGCGGGCGCCGCGGGAGTGGTCG
The DNA here is from genome assembly GCF_040644195.1 of Streptomyces sp. NPDC047014. Classification (NCBI taxonomy): domain Bacteria; kingdom Bacillati; phylum Actinomycetota; class Actinomycetes; order Kitasatosporales; family Streptomycetaceae; genus Streptomyces; species Streptomyces sp. NPDC047014. Next base: position 103,557 of record NZ_JBEYVX010000018.1, read on the forward strand.
CGGGCCGTGGTGACGATGGCGCCCTTCTTGAGGGTGGTGGCGTAGGCACCGGCCAGCCGGACCACCAGCTCGGGCGTGATCTCCACGTTCAGGATCCCGGAGACACCGCGCGCACCGAACAGATGCGCCTGCCCGCGGGACTCCCAGATGACGGAGGTGTTGACGAAGGCGCCGGCCTCGATGGTCTTGAAGGGGTAGACGCGCACGTTCCCCTGGACGATCGACTCCTCGCCCACCAGGCACTCGTCACCGATGACGGCGCCGTCCTCGATCCGGGCCGCCCGCATGATGTCGGTGTTCTTGCCGACGACACAGCCCCGGAGATTGCTGTGGGGGCCGAGATAGACGTTGTCGTGCACGACGGCCTTGTGCAGGAAGGCCCCGCTCTTGACGACGACGTTCGAGCCGACGACCGTGTGCTCGCGGATCTCCACGCCGGCCTCGACCTTGGCGTAGTCCCCGATGTAGAGCGGTCCGCGCAGCACGGCGTCCGGGCTGACCTCCGCTCCTTCGGCGACCCAGACCCCGGGCGAGATCTCGAAGCCGTCCATCTCGACCTCGACCTTGCCTTCGAGGACGTCGGCCTGCGCCTTGACGTAGCTCTCGTGGGTGCCGACGTCCTCCCAGTAGCCCTCGGCCACATAGCCGTAGATCGGCCGGCCTTCCTTCATGAGCTGCGGGAAGACATCGCTCGACCAGTCGACGGAGACGTCCGGCTCGACGTAGTCGAAGACCTCGGGCTCCATCACGTAGATGCCGGTGTTGACGGTGTCCGAGAACACCTGGCCCCAGGTCGGCTTCTCCAGGAAGCGCTCGACCTTGCCTTCCTCGTCGACGATGGTGATGCCGAATTCGAGCGGGTTCGGCACCCGGGTCAGGCACACCGTGACCAGTGCGCCCTTCTCCTTGTGGAAGCGGATGAGGTCGGTCAGGTCGAAGTCGGTCAGCGCATCCCCGGAAATGACGACGAAGGCGTCATCCTTCAAGGCGTCTTCGGCATTCTTCACGCTGCCGGCGGTCCCGAGTGGCTTTTCCTCGTTGGCGTAGGTGAGCTCCATCCCGAGCTCCTCGCCATCCCCGAAGTAGTTCTTGACGAGTGACGCCAGGAACTGCACGGTGACCACGGTCTCGCTGAGCCCGTGTCGCTTGAGCAGCCTCAGCACGTGCTCCATGATCGGCCGGTTGGCCACCGGCAGGAGCGGCTTGGGCATGCTCGAGGTCATGGGACGAAGACGGGTACCTTCGCCACCGGCCATCACGACGGCCTTCATGTCGGAAGAGTCCTCCTTGAGAGATGACAGTCCTACCGACCCTCACCCGTCCCGGAGCGATGACTTCGCGACTCCTCCGCGTCATGCGCGCCGACGGGCTCAATCGGCTGTGGTGTCAGCCTTCACCAGACGGCGGACTTGAACCACGTATAGGGTTCCTGCCCACCAATAGAGGGTTGTACCCCATCCTGCGAACGCCCATCCGAAAACGGACGCCAACCAGGCCAACCAGCCGCTTCCGTCACTGAGCAGGAGCAATGGGAAGGCGTACATCAGGTTGAAGGTCGCGGCCTTGCCCAGGAAGTTGACCTGCGGCGGCGGATATCCGTGGCGGCGCAGGATCCACACCATGACCAGCAACATCAGCTCACGCGCGAGCAGGGCGCCGGTGAGCCACAGCGGCAGCACCTCGCGATAGGTCAGACCGAAGAGCGTCGACAGGATGTAGAGGCGGTCCGCGGCGGGATCCAGCAGGCGGCCGAGCTTGCTGATCTGATTCCAGCGCCGCGCGAGCTTCCCGTCGAGGTAGTCGCTGATCCCGCTGAGCATGAGGACGGCCAGGGCCCACCCGTCGTACTCGGCGAGGATCAGCCACAGGAACAGGGGCACGCCGGCCAGGCGAGCCATGCTCAGGACGTTCGGAATGGTGAAAATTCGGTCAGTCTGAACCCGAGTCTCCTGGACCTCCACCCGGGGGCCTCCACTGTGACGGTAGAAATGGTCGTTCGATGCCCCCTGACCCTACAGGAGACCGCACGCATGCCCGGAACGCAGAAAAGCCCCGCACCGAACCCGGAAAGGGCTGGTGCGGGGCTTTCCCACAATGATTGTTCGGCGGCGTCCTACTCTCCCACAGGGTCCCCCCTGCAGTACCATCGGCGCTGAAAGGC